>NZ_VMMZ01000015.1:0-41163 GCF_013277475.1 Streptococcus sp. k-628 | reverse complement strand
ATACTCTTCGAAAATTTCTTCAAACCACGTCAGCTCTATCTGCAACCTCAAAACAGTGTTTTGAGCAACCTGCGGCTAGCTTCCTAGTTTGCTTTTTGATTTTCATTGAGTATAAAAGAAAATTTCTGCAGACAGATAGAAAAAGCCTTCAAAATCGGCTCTTAGCCAACTTTGAAGACCTAATACATCAGAAAGCTTATAGTTTAAAGGTTGCTACACCGAGGATAGAACGATTTAAGTTTCTGAGAATTTGAAGACTTTGCTCAAACTTCTTATAACGAGTCACTCCGTACTCTTCAACAAGAAGGACTGTATCTCTTTCCAAAAGCGATGGCACATCTTGTAAATCGACAAAATGCATTCCTTTTAAAGACTCTTGATTTTGTTTCAATTTATCTAGGATAGCTTTGTTTGAGCTAACGATTGTTAATTCTTGTCCAGCATTTTTGTATGACAAGACATCTGCTAGGTTAGCAATTGTTGTAATCTCTGTTACAAAATCAATTTGATACTGATAAAAATCACCTGCTCTATTGATTGTTGGATTAAAGAGATAAACTAACACATTTCCCATCACAACCAAAATCACACAAACCACTCCAATAACAACTAAACGAAGAATCAAGTTTTTCACATTCAATCCAAGCGCTGTCTCACCATTTGCATTCAATTCTTTAGAGTTGATGGTTTCCAATTTTTCAATTTTTACATTTGCAAAAGTGTGTTTAAATTTCTCAATCAATCCATCAATTTTTCGCTCCAACAAGTCATTAGCATCTTTACTTGGTGTCAAAATTTTCACACCAACCCCTGCATCGTCAATCATATAGTAGACGGTCAGTTTTTTCCACCAATAATCATTCGTAGAATTTTTCAAGGTTGTTTCTGTCGTATCTAATTCACTGGCAATTTTTTTCAACTCACTGGGTTCTACATCATTGAAAAGATAAGCTCCATTCAAATTCCCATCAATCAATTTCCCATAAAAATCACTATAACCACCAATTTGATGATTCAAAATCGTTTTGGCTGAGTCTTCTGGAGGAGTGATTTTATAGCTAAGATAAGTTGAATAACTTGTTGTATCTTTGACAGTGTTTTTATTCCTAACTGCTTTAATTGTAAATGGTACAGCAATGAGAGCAAATAAAGCGATAAGAGCTAAAATATTTGCTTTTCGTTTTTTATAAAGATTTGCAAACAAATCAGCTACTGAATAATGTTCAAACATGATTTTTTTCTCCTTTGTTGAGTAGATACTGGTTCTCTTTTGTAAGCATTTTTGCTACAAATATCATCACAAGAACAATTCCCCAGAATTGCATTGTAAATAGATTGAAGAAACTTTCTGAAAAGCTACTTCTTGGCATAAAGAATAAATTATTCAAGATGAGTAAGGACAAGGCAAATAAGATTGTTCTAGAGCGATAGGCTACTTGCAACATGGCTATAAATAGCATACCGAGTAAGAGACTAAGCAGAAAGACTCCTATCATACCATAGTCGGTATACAACTCCATAATATAGCTACTTCCGATACCATGTCCTTTTAAATATTCCTTGTTCAAAACAAGATAGGACAAATTGTGGGCATAACTATTACTATCAATAGCTAGCTCCACACTATTGGTTGTATGTTCAAAGGCTTTTCCTCCGAAAATAGCCCCCAAGCTTCCCCTTGCAAAATAATCAAGGACAGGACCAAAAGTAAAATTACGGAAATCTCGGTAAGGGAGGCTACTGTTAAATAGAAAACCTCGAGCCAGAACTCCAAAACTAGTCCCTTGTTTATAGATAAAGTCAAGCAGAATATCCCAGAAACCTGTATGGGAAACCTGGACATTATCCCGTACATAATTGAGCACTCCCATCGCTAACATGAGAATAGGAGAACCTACAAAAATCGCTAACTTTTCTTTAAACCCAATCCATTTTCCTTTTTCAGTTTGCTCCCGCATGAAGTAATAAACGAAAGCAAATAAAATACTTAAAATAAAGGGATTTCGTGTCCCAATTGCCAAATGAATAGTATTGGCTGCAATAAAGGAGACAAGCACTGCTGTGGCCTGCCATTTCTTTGGCTTGGTTGCCAGATACATACACATTGCATAGACCGTAAAGGTTGATAAGATATAGGTAAAATAGGGAAGTTTACTTTCAAAATTTGCATAGTAGGCATAGTAGGACGTCTGCAAGCGATACAAGAGCCGTTCGAATAACCGAATGAAATAGAAAGGATAGGTGAGAAGAAAAACTCCTAGCGATACAAAGCGTAACCGCTTGATATAAACCTCTTTTAGAGAATTTCCTATATTTGCTACTTTTATTTTCTTCCTAGCTATGAAGTAACGAGCCAGGACGCCTCCTGTGGTCAATCCCAATATCGAAACCATGACAACTATAAAGGCAAAACGATAGGCTATGGGATGATAGGTATCCAAAGCGCCATCTCTAAAATAATCAATGGTCGGTCTTGATACCAGAAAGACAAAAATAGTTAAATAGAAAATAAAATGGATTAAGTAATACTTGATATCATTCCAACAAGCAATTAAGCTACTAACCAGTAAGAACAATAAAGTAGAAAGCAAGCTAACATTGTTATTATTAAACAGATACACAATTCCACTTACTAGCGTCAAGGCATAACTGACTAGGGTCAAACTAAATAATAATCGTTTTCCATCAATCACTTGCTCACCCCCGTTCTAATGTAATTTTTTAGATTTTTCAATATTTTTCAGTAATAAGAATCGGTATAAGGAAATATTTATGAATAGAGCCAAAGCACTAATTCTTCTCCCCTTACGGAAAATTGGATTCCTAGCAATAGCAAAGGCATGGCCTTTTAAAAAACGATGAATCTGAGAATAGGCTTCAAATTGTTTATACTGATCATCTAGTAACATCTTATCCAGAATAAAGAAGTGGGCATAGGCCAATCTGAAAAAAGCGACCTCTTTCAAATCAGGATAGTTTTTCATAACTTCATTGTAAAACTTTTGGTAGATATCAATATAGGCTAAATCCTTCTCTGCATAGGGTTTGGTCGTAATACTATCCCCTCTATGGAAATAATAATAATAGGGTTTAGTATTAACAACGTACTTCTTAGCCAACTTGATTAAATCAAAATGATAATAAGCATCTTCATAAATCAATCCCTTTGGAAAGGATAGGGCAGTTGCAATCTCTCTCCTGATTAGCTTATTGCAGATCGTTCCAGGTATTTTTTCACCTATGAGGTATTCCTTTAGAAATGTTTGAGAATCACAGACAAAATAATCATCCTGATTGGCTGACTGTGGGCTTTCATCATTAGAATAGACATTCATGACACCACAGCTCGAAACATCCGCATCTTCTTGAATTAATTGCTCATATAAGCTCTGAATCATTTCTGGATGGATATAATCATCTGAGTCAATAAAAATCAGATAATCTCCGTGAGCCTGCTTCATTCCATCATTTCGTGCTTGTGACAAACCTTCATTCTTTTTATGAAGCACTGACACCCTATCATCTAGTTCAGCGATTGAATCACACAAGCGACCACTTTCATCTGTTGCACCATCATCAACAAGAATGATTTCCAGATTTTGATAGGTCTGCTTCTGAATGGAAGCTATCGATTTTTCTAGGTACTGCGCCACATTATAGACTGGCACAATCACACTAATTAATGCAGTTTCCATGCTACTCCTCTAATAGTTTTTCTACTTGTTCGATTTGTTTGGCAATTGTAAATTGTTGAATGAATTGACTAGCCTCATCGACATCAAAGTTTGAGGCAGAAGTCATATAGTTCGTAATTGCCTGAGCTGCCTCTTGATTGCTCTCAATGATTTGTCCAAACCTTCCTTCTTGGGATAGTTCCTCAGCACCTCCAACATCCGTAGAGACAAAAGGGATTCCAAGGCTCAAGGCCTCCACATACACCCCAGGAAAACCTTCTTGTTTAGACATAGACAAGAGGATCTTCATCTGAGACAAATACTGGTATGGATTTTTTTGATAACCAAGGAAATGCACATAGTCTTCAAGCTCATACTCTTTAACTCGTTTTTTCAGTTCCTCTTCCATATCACCAGCTCCGATAAAATAGAGATGATAGTTTTTCCCCTCTTGGTGCAATAACCGTATCACTTCCACCACACGGTCAGAACCCTTATTTTCCTCAATCCGTCCGATGGTACAGATACTTTGAGGAGCAATCTCGATATCGATCTTCTCTTGAGATTTTTCTAAAATAGTCTTAAAATCATATCCATTGTAGACTGTCTGTAATTTAGAAGCATAATCTGGATAGACTTCCTTGATAGAATTGCTGGTCTTTTTTGAAATTCCTACAATGGTATTCGCAGCATCCAACTGGCGTCTATGTGATTCTCTTTTGGAGCTATCCTTAAGAAATTCTTCGATACTTCCATGAATCCAAGAGATTTTCTTGACTTCTTTTCTTTTAGAGAACAACAGTGGTGGATTCATAATAGTAAAGGAAACTTCAACATCATAATCATCTTCTACAAGCAAACGACGAGTCAGTCTTGGAAAATAAATTCTCATTCTCCACAAAAGAGCTCGTAACCATCTGGCTTGGCGATAATCCTGAAGGGATTTTAAAATGCCTACATGCTTGGGAACAGATTCGTATCCCTTATCAAAGTGCTCCATTTCAAGAATATCAATATCATACTTTTCTGGATCCAGATTTGAAACAATGGTAGACAGAATCTTCTCTGCACCGCCTCCGAGAGAAAAAGACCACATAAAAAATAAGATTTTTTTCTTAGCCACCATATTCTCCCTTGTATTCTGTATAAGGCTTATCCATATCAGCGATGACAGCATCATGATGCGGTACTTGCTTATTTGCTGGTGGTGGCGTCATATAATCTCCAAAAGCAGTGCTGAGATAGGCATCGTAGCCAACTGGAATAGGCATCTCTGTCCCTTCAAATGGTAAGAAAAGATTGTCTTCAAAAGATGCGATTGGGTACTTGTTTCTCATGTAGCCAGGACCTGAGCATAGCTCCGTGATTCCATCGCTCTCAGCTAGACCATACTTGGTCATTTCTTTCTCAGCTTTTTTCCAAATGCGATAACGGAGAGATTTTGGAGTCACACCCAGTAAAATGCGACTTCCCCATTTCATAAGAGCACCATGCTTTTCTGGAATAGTTTGGGCACAAAAGAGTGAATAGATCAGTGCCCAACGAACCTGTTTCTTCCGCTCAGCTGGATTTTTAGGATAATAATCCAAAGGCAAAACGTCCAAGGCCAAACCATGTGGCAATTCTAAATCCTGCTGATAAGGCTTGATACAAGTGGTTTCCTTGTCACGAATGGTAATAAAAAGATTACGGTCTACAAAATTCTTGTTACTCTTTGACAAGAAATAACGTTCATCTGCATAACGAGGCCATAATTCTGCCAATTTCTCATAATCCTTACGGGGCATGAAAAAGTCTAGGTCGTCGTCCCAAGGAATGAAACCCTTGTTTCGAAGGGCACCAATAGCACCTCCCCCACAGAGGTAACAAAGCAAATCATGTTCTTTACAAAAGGCAACAAAATATCCAGCCATCTCCAGACTACGAGCCTGAATTGCTTTTAAATCAGTCATATTGTTCATTATTCTTTCTATCGTATCGTTTCATTATACCACAAATAGGGGGTGAAAATCTATTGAAGACTGTAAAAAATCAAAGCCTGACTGCTAGATAAATAGCTTTCAAGCTTTGATTTTCCTATCTTATTTTATCTCAAACCCATCTGAGCTAATTTATTCTGATATTTGTTTTGATCGACCAGCAAGCCCAAGCCTCCATAAACATCATAGGCATCTACCCAGTCACCCAGTTCTGGAATCGTCAATTTTTCAATACCATTTTTTGCTCCATCCAAAACAGATAAACCGTTTGTTAGGAGGAAAGTATAGGGTGCGTTGGTTGAGGTCATAGCAAAAACCTTTCCAAGAGCTTCAGAACCAGTGAAAAGTTTAGTGGGATCTTTAATTTGCTCTAAAATTGCTGTTAAAACTTGCTGCTGTCTTTTGGTACGGCCGTAATCCGCCTCATCGTCATCACGGAAACGAGCATAATTGAGCAGGGTCGAGCCATTCATCTGCTGCTTCCCGACTTTGATGGTTTGGGTTGGAGACTCAGTCTCAGTAGCGTGTAAATCATCTCCGACTGTAGCTTCTGTTAGTGGACGCCCATTCAATGTTGAAAATTGAGCATCAATCGTCACCCCATCAGGGAAAAGCGTGTCAATCGCTGTTGCAAAGGCCTGAAAATCGACCAAGGCATAGTACTTAATGTCCAAGTCAAAATTATCTTTCAAGACTTGGCGAACCATTTCTGCCCCTTTTTGTCCCTCTTGTTCTCCTAACTCATAGGCTACGTTTAACTTGTTATCCGTCTGTTTTCTACCATTAATCACTTGACTATAACCATCTATATAGACCAAATTATCACGCATGAAACTGACTAGCTTGATTTTCTTGTCCGAACCTCCGACATTTAAGACCATAATAGAGTCAGTCCGCGTCTCAGCACTATTTTGACCAATTCGACCGTCCGTCCCCATGATCAAAATATTAACCCCGTCTCTAGTGTCCTGACCATTAAAGACTTGAACCTGTGCTGCCTTAGCATCAGCAGTTTTCTTTGCACTAGCATCTTGGTAACCACGTAAAAACATGAATACCATGGCCAAAGCCACACAGACCAAAAGTGAAAAAATCACCATAAAAATGCGTTTAAGACGGAGCTTCCGTCTTTTCTTTTTGGGAGGGGAAGAGAGTGCTTGTGATTTGGATTGTGAACGACTCCGGTTCGCATAGCTTGGTAAGTCAACCTGCTCTTCTCTTTCTTGTTCCAAGCTGGAACTACTATTTACCCTAGCAAGAGTTAGCTTTTCTTGCAAATAGGCAAACTCATTTTTTTCTCTCTCATTGAGATAGTGAATATTTTTTAGCAAATAATCATAACGTAATTTTTCATGATGACTGAGAGGATTTTCTTTACTCATCTTCTCTCCTTTCCATGGTCTGATATTGGATAAATCGGATAGGTACCCAGAACTTTATACTGGATTCCAATCGCTTCTAGTTCTTTTTGGGCAAAGTGAACCAAGTCCTTATCAGTATAGTCCACATCGATAATGAAAAAGTATTCGCCTAGCGCTGTCTTGAGTGGACGACTTTCAATTTTTGTCAGGTCAATTCCTCTCCAAGCAAAGGTCGACAGGGCCTTATAAAGTGCACCTGGAAGGTTGTCCGGTAAGGTCAAGGCCAAACTCATTTTTTCAGTTTGTGCTTGCAAGAGAATAGAAGGCTTTTTAGCTCCCAAAACCCAGAATCTTGTGAAATTGGCTTCCATTTCCTGAATATCCTCGGCAATCAGTTCCAAGCCATATTCTTCAGCAGAACTTCTAGGTGCAATGGCTGCAAAGGGCTGGTCTGGATGTTCGGAAATAAAACGGGCCGCATAAGCTGTACTAGCTGTTACCTCGATTTGAGCCTCTGGATATTGTTCATCGATGAATTTCTTTCCTTGAGCTAAGGCCTGTGGATGAGAAAAAATCTTTTCAATCTTAGTATGGCCTGGAACCACCATCAACTGCTGATGAATGGGCTGAACGATTTCTGCCACTGCTTGGATGCGAGCCTGATGAAAAAGATAGTCCAAGGTTTCATGAACACTACCCTCGATAGAATTTTCAACTGGCACCACAGAATAGTCCACCAAGCCTTGCTCATAGGCCTTGATGACATCTGTAATGTTGGCAAAGGCCTGCAATTCCTCCTGAGGAAAAGCTGTCTGCACAACGTGGTGTGAAAATGATCCCTTGGGACCTAGATAAGCAATTTTCATCTCAGTTCCTCTATAATTTCCTCTGGGCTTAGCTTGATTACATCCAAAACCCGACTGGCCACTTCCTCATACCAAGCCTGTCTTTCTTGGAAAATAGCTGCTAATTCTTCCTTGCTATTATTTAGAAAAAGCGGACGCTGATTGTCCTGATCAGCTGCGATACGTTGGTAGAGGGTTTCAAAATCGGCTTTCAGATAGATGTTATCAGAATTAGTCTTGAGTAAGTCACGATTTCGCTGAGAAATGACAACTCCTCCGCCAGTTGACACAACTTGATCTCTTTGTAATAACTCAGCTAGGACTTCTGACTCTATCTGTCGAAAGGCTTCTTCTCCCTTTTCCGCGAAAAATTCCGCAATGGACATACCTAAACGCTTCTCTATCAGAGCATCCATATCGAGATAATTTGGATCTAAAACTCTGGCGATTGTGGATTTGCCAGCCCCCATAAAGCCTAATAACACCTTAGCCATGAATCAAGCTCTCCAAATCATCAAAGAAACTAGGATAGCTGGTATTGATGGCTTCTGCACGGTCAAGCTCCACCTCTCCATCAGCAACCAAGAGGGCCGCGATAGCAGTCATCATGCCGATACGATGGTCTCCAAAAGTATTGACTCTAGCACCGTGAAGGGCTGATTTTCCTTTGATAATCATTCCATCTGCCGTCGGAGTAATATCTGCTCCCATGCTATTTAAAGCGTCTGCCACCACCTGAATGCGATCTGTTTCCTTGACCTTGAGTTCCTCAGCATCCTTAATAACTGTTACACCTTGTGCTTGGGTAGCCAGAAGAGCAATAATGGGCAATTCATCAATCAAGCGTGGAATCAAGGCACCACCAATCTCTGTTCCTTTCAAGTCAGAAGACTCAACAGTCAAGGTAGCAGATTTAGCGACTGGATTGATTTCAGTTATTTCCAATTTTCCACCCATGGCGCGAATGACATCAATAATACCGGTGCGCGTTTCATTGATACCCACATTCTGCAGCACCACACGAGAATTCGGAACAATCAAACCTGCGACTAACCAAAAGGCTGCACTGGAAATATCTCCTGGCACGACCACCTTTTGTCCTGTCAATTTTTGCGGCCCTTGGACTGTGATTTTCTTGCCCTCTACACTTAAATGACCACCAAATTGTTGCAACATATCTTCAGTATGGTTACGGGTGCATTCTTTTTCGATAATAACGGACTGACCCTGAGCCTGCAAGGCTGCAAACATCAAGGCCGACTTGACTTGGGCAGAGGCAATTGGCAACTCATAATGAATAGGTCTTAGGTTTTTCGTCCCTTTTAAGTGAAGGGGAGGCAAGTCTCGCTCAGTTTGCCCTGAAATGCTGACACCCATTTTTTTCAGAGGAATAGTCACACGATCCATAGGACGTTTGGAAAGACTATCATCTCCGAACATCTCTACTTCGAAGTCTGCACCTGCAAGGACACCTGAAATCAGGCGAATAGAGGTACCAGAATTTCCCATATCAAGGGCATTTTGCGGAGCTTTTAAACCATCCATGCCTACACCTTGAATAGTAATAACCCCATCTTTGTCCTCAATTTCAACACCAAGATCACGAAAAACCTGCATGGTCGAAAGAACGTCTTCACCTCGCAGAATATCATAAACCTTGGTCTCACCCTTGGCCAAACTTCCAAAGATAATGGAACGGTGGCTGATAGACTTGTCACCTGGAACGCGGATACTGCCATGTAAGTGGCTAATGTTTGTTTTTAGTTTCATACTGGACCTCATACTTGCAATACTTTTACTTATTTTATCATAAAAAGCCAGAAATTCCTTAAAAATTCCTGACTTTAGGATAGTTATTTTCTTATTTTAGCAATTCTGAAACTGGTTCGAAAACAATTTTTTCAATGTCAGAAAGGTAAATGGCCAATTGTTGTTGCTTGGTAAAGAATTCTGACAAGAGACTGTTCCCCTGAATCTGCTTGCCAAATCCTTCCATCTTAGCTTGGAAGGAAGCATCTGGCATTTGCCCTGTCTGTGCTAGTTTTTGAATTTCCTCTTGAAAGGCAACATATTCTGTAAAGATTTTGCTTGCCTCAGCATCTGCTGCAATAGCATCTTTAGCTGCTTTAACAGCCTTGTATTCTGGCAATTCGCGTAGACCGCGACTGAGTTCGTTTGCACTATCGTAAATATTTGACATAATTTTCTCCTTATTTATTTTTTTAAAAATTACTAATCACTCTGTAGTCTTTATTATTGTGCAATCACTTTTATATGACCTCTTGAATGTCCATTGCTTAATTCCTTATCTGGTATATACTCTATCTTCAAAGTTCCTAAATTAGAACCTGTTTTTATTTCATTTGACATAAGATTATCAAAATAGTTATCTATCTCATCATCAGATAAGGATGATTCAATCGATTTAACAATATCATGAAATACTTCTTTCCTTGTTGGATGGTTCATTTTTTGTCTCAACACTGGCTTCTGAAGTAGTTTTCACATCTTTTTTAACAGCGTAAGCTCTAAGTAAGATAAAAGAAATAAAGATAATACCAAATATGAATCTAGGCTCTATTTTAGGCATATTTTTCTCCCTATTTGATGACGACTGTGTAATCGGTATTTTCTGTTATAAGATGCTCGGCTCGTTCCAAGTCTTGAGCATTTTTAAATGAAATTTGTAGAATCCCGTGAATATCTTCACGGTTTTCCTCGTTGATATGAATATTGACCAAGGAAGTTCCACGTAGTAGTTCCAAAATCCTCAAGATGACATCTTCTTCATCGGGAACATCGACATAAAGGTCATAAGAGCTATCCACACCACCACGCTTATGAATTTCCATGGCCTGACGTTGCTCACGCGCTTGATTGAAAAAGTTCCAGATTTGCTCCTCATCTCCCTTGCTGATGGCCTGCCCAATCGCTTCCAAACGCTCCTTGAAATCCGCAATTCGATCCAGAATAGTTTCACGATTGGACAAGAGAATGGAGGTCCACATACCTGGCTCGCTTTCTGCAATTCGAGTCATATCTCGAAAACCACCGGCCGCAAAGCGCCTTGCCATCTCATGCTCTTGAGCATAGACCGCGGTCTGTTCCATGAGACTAGAAGCCAGAATATGAGGAAAATGGCTAATCTGAGAAGTCACCCGATCATGCTCCTTGGCATCAATCTCGATAAAACGAGCATGAAGACCTGAAAGCAAATCCCTCATTTCCTCAAGCGTGTCCTGACTTGTCAGCCTCGAAGGTGTGAAGATATAATAGGCGTTTTCAAAAAGATTGACATCCGCAGAAGCAGCCCCTGTCTTGTGACTACCAGCCATGGGATGGGCCCCGACAAAGCGAACAGGCTTGCCAGCTAAATAGTTCTCCGCCGCATCTACAATGGCTGACTTGGTTGAACCAGCATCTGAAATAATGACGCCTTCTTTCAAGTCCAAGTTGGCCAACTCCTTAATGAAAGCAATGGTTTGCTTTATTGGCAAGCTGAGAATGATGATATCTGCCAAAGGAGCAAAACTGGCAAAATCATCCGTTGCACGGTCAATCATGCCTTCTTTCAAGGCAATATCTCTCGAAGCTTGACTGCGATTATAACCTAAAATTTCATAATCTGGATGATCGCGTCTGATACCAAGTGCCATCGAGGCACCAATCAAACCAAGACCTGCGATATAGATTGTTTTTGCCATAGGAACTCCTTAATAGTTCTTTGTATAGTCTCGGTGTTGGGCTACCGCTTCTTTTAGTTCCTCGAGATTATCTGATGAGAATTTTTCGAGGATTTCTTGTGCCAAAACCGTTGCCACAACAGCTTCCATAACCACTCCTGCAGCTGGAAGGGCGGTCGGATCACTTCTTTCAACAGTTGCCTTGTAAGGTTCGTGGGTTTCGATATCCACACTCATGAGTGGTTTGTAGAGAGTAGGAATGGGCTTCATCACACCTCGAACAACGATAGGTTGCCCATTGGTCATACCACCTTCAAAGCCCCCTAGATTGTTGGTACGACGGGTATAGCCGTCTTCTTTAGACCAGAGAATTTCGTCCATGACTTGGCTACCTTTACGATAACCAGCTTCAAAGCCAAGACCAAATTCTACTCCTTTAAAGGCATTGATAGAGACAACAGCTTGGGCCAATCGCGCATCTAATTTTCTATCCCATTGGACATAGGAACCTAGGCCGACTGGAACACCTCCGACGACTGTCTCGACAACTCCACCGATGGTATCACCGTCACGCTTGATTTGGTCGATATAGTCCTTGATTTCCTGTTCTCTTTCTTGGTTGACAATAGAAACTTCAGACTGGGCAGCTCGTTCCTTAATCTCAGCGACTGTTAAATTTTCAGGAACATCGATTTCCTTGCCACCAAAGACAACGACATGGTTGGCAATCTCCATATCCAGCTCAGCCAAGAGGCGTTTGGCTACTGCTCCTACTGCCACCCGCATGGTGGTTTCACGGGCAGATGAACGCTCCAAAGAATTTCTCAAATCGTCAAAACGGTACTTGATCCCCCCAACCAAATCGGCATGTCCTGGGCGAGGATGGGTGATTTTTCGTTTGCTTTTAAGGCGGTCTTCAATGTCTTCTGCAGACATGATATCCAGCCATTTCTGGTGATCTTTATTGATGACGTCCATGGTAATGGGAGCCCCTGTCGTCTTCCCATGGCGAACACCCGAAGTAAAGATAACTTGGTCGCTCTCAATCTTCATACGACCACCGCGGCCGTAGCCACCCTGACGACGTTTCAAATCCTCATTGATGTCCTCTGCTGTCAAAGGAAGTCCAGATGGAATTCCTTCAATGATAGCTGTTAGACGGGGGCCGTGTGATTCTCCTGCAGTTAAATATCTCATACACTCTCCTTATTTTACCAAGTAGTCTTTCATCTCTTCCAGAGAAACTGGGTGAATGGTCGCCGAACCAAGCTCTGGCACCAAGACCAATTTCAAGGTGTTACCACGCGCTTTCTTGTCATGAGTCAAAGCCTGATAAAGCTTGTCAACATCCCAGTTTTCATAATCAACAGGCAAACCAAATTTCTGGCACATAGCTGTGATGGACTGGGTTATTCCAGCTGGCATGAGGCCTTTCCCCTCAGCAACCTTGGAAATCTGTACCATGCCCATGGCCACAGCTTCACCATGCATGACTTTTCCATAACCGGCAGTTGCTTCAATGGCATGGCCAATAGTATGGCCAAAATTGAGGTAAAGGCGAACACCATTGTCCAACTCATCCTCAACTACCATCTTGCGCTTGACCTGACAAGAATGTTCAATCAAGGTCTCTGCATATTCCAGAATGCTCTCTACAGAACCATCCAGTTCCGTCAAAAGAGCCCACAGTTCTGGATCCTCAATCAAGCCATACTTGATAACTTCACCCATTCCTTCAATCAACTCTCTTTTTCCGAGGGTTTCAAGAACAAGTGGGTCAATCAGAACCCCGTCTGGCTGGGCAAAGGTCCCCACCATATTTTTAGCAAATGGAGTGTTAACGCCTGTCTTTCCGCCGATAGAAGAATCAACCTGAGCTGTCAAACTAGTCGGAATCTGAACAAAGTGAATACCCCTCATATAAGTAGAGGCTACAAAACCAGCCAGATCTCCAACGACACCGCCTCCGAGAGCCACGATTCCATCACTACGAGTCAAACCCTGCTTGACTAGAAATTCATAGACTTTCTGAACAGTGGTCAAATTCTTTCTTTCTTCACCTTCTAAAAAGTCAAAAACAGCTACCTGAAAACCAGCATCTTCTAGGCTGAGCTTGACCTTCTCTGCATAAAGAGAAGCTACATGGTTATCTGTCACAATGACCACTTTTTGAGGTTGCCAGAGTTCTCGCAACCATTGACCAGCCTGAGCCAGACAACCTTTTTCAATCTGAATATCATAAGGATGATGAGGAATATCGATTCTGATTTTCATAGGAGAATCTCCCTTTCTTTATTGGTATTTTTCTGTTAAGGACTGCCAAATCTCTTCTGTCGGCATTTTCTTGCCTGTCCACAGTTGAAAAGCTTCTGCAGCTTGATAGAGCAACATTCCCAGACCATTGACGGCTGAATTACCCTGACTTCTGGCCCATTTTAAAAATGGCGTTTCAAAGGGTTGATAAATAATATCTGCCACCAAGATAGTTTCTGGCAAATTGATGCTTTCAGGAACTGGGGATGATTGACCATCCATGCCCACACTGGTGGCATTGACCAGTAAATCCGACTCAGCAATCCTTGCTTGCAGTTTAGGAACATCTTCTAAAGCGTACAAGTCCACTTTAAAGCCTGTTTGCTCCTGTAACTTGTCTAGGTAAGGTCTTGTTTTTTCCATAGAAACTGAACGAACAAAAACCGAAATCTGACTGACGCCGTCCAAAATAGCCTGTGCCAAGATAGACTTGGCCGCACCACCTGCACCCAGCAGGGTCATCTTCTTACCTGTAATTGTAAAAGAAGGCAAGCTCTTAAAAAATCCCTTGCCATCTGTATTATATCCAATTAAATTGCCATTCTCATTGACAACCGTATTAACCGCACCAATCAAGCACGATTCGTCACTCAGCTCATCCAAATAAGGAATCACCTGCTCCTTATAGGGCATGGACAGGTTGATGCCAAACATCTGGTAGCGACGAATATTAGCCACTGTTTCTGCCAAATCACCCGCTTCAATCTCCCAAGCCACATAAGCACCGTTGGTAGTTGTCGCCTCAAAGGCGCTGTTGTGGATGAAGGGGGAAATAGAATGCTTAATAGGATTGGCAACAACGGCAGCTAAACGTGTATAGCCATCAAGCTTCATCCAAAATCTCCCGAATTTTTTTCATGCTAGCTAGAGAAATCTGACCAGGGGCACTAGCCTCATCCAGACTAGCAAAGGACCAGCTAGAACCTGTCACATCTGCAGTGATACGAGAGACCTTGCCCACCTTGCCCATAGAAATAGTTACATATTCCTGCTCAGGATTGAGGGTTTTAAAGCCTCGTGTATAGTTCATCAAGTCTAGCACATCCTGCTCCGTATGAGCCATCACCGCAACCTTAACAAGTTTTGGATTTAGGCTCGTCAACTCTGACAAGATTTCCATCATATTTTCAGGTGTTTCTTGGAAATTATGGTAACTCAAAACAAGATTTGGGAAGTCCAGCATTTCCTCAAAAACATCCTTGTAGCTATAGTACTCAAAATCAATATAATCTGGTTGATAGAGTTGCGCCACTTCCTTGATTAGATGGATATATTCTTCTGGAGAAAGGTCGATTTCTCCCCCTTCAGAGCGAGTTCGCAATGTGAAAACCAATTCACGACCTGCAAATTTTTCAAAAATAGCTGGAGCTACCTGCAAAATCGCTTCTTTAGGCAGATAGTCGGCACGCCATTCAATAATATCAGCATCTTGATACCTTGTGGCATCCAGAGCCTGAGCCTCCTCTAAACTCCTTGGCATTACTGAAACGATTAATTTCATTTACTAACCTTCATACTAATCACCTTGAGGTAATTACTACTTTCATCTTTTTTATTATAGGCGAAATCTGCTGGAAGACCGTATTTATTTAAAATCTGGTAACTTCTTCCTGCAAAGCCTTTATCAATTTGTTCTGTAAATTTCTGACGGGAAACATTAGCAGCATTGGTGCTGGCAATGATAATTCCTCCCGGATTTAAAATCTCAAGACTCTGGGAAATCAACTTGTGATAATCCTTGGCCACAGAGAAAGTTTGTTTTTTGTTCCGAGCAAAGCTAGGCGGATCTAGGACAATCACATCGTAGGTTAAGCATTTTCGTTTGGCATACTTGAAATACTCAAAGACATCCATGACTATAAAACGATGGTCGTCTGTGCTGATTCCATTGGCCTGAAAATGCGCTTGAGACAATTCTCGTGAACGTTTGGCTAGGTCAACCGAAGTTGTCTGGCTTGCTCCTCCCATGGCCGCAGCCACTGAAAAAGCCGCTGTGTAGGAAAACATATTGAGCAAAGATTTGCCCATAGCTAAACCATCAACTATACTACCACGAACCTCATGCTGGTCTAGGAAAATCCCTGTCATCAAGCCATCATTCATAAAGACTTGATACAAGACACCATTTTCCAAAACAGTGAAAAAGTCAGGTGCTTCTTGACCATAAACATGGGAAGATTCATAGTCCAAACCCTTAAAACGGATCTTCTCATAGGCCCCTAACACCTCAGGAAAAACCTGTCTAAAGGCTTCTGAGATAGCCTTGCGAATCTGATAAACATAAGAGTTATACCAAGAAAAGACAGCATAGTCGCCATAAAGGTCCACTGTCAGACCCCCAAAGCCATCTCCCTCTTGGTTGAAGAGACGAAAGGCGGTTGTCAAATCATCTTGATAATAGGATTTTCTCTTTTCTTTAGCTTGTCTAAACAGCGTTTCAAAGAAAGCTTGATTGAAGGCCACCTTGTCCTTACTAACAAACCAGCCCAAGCCCTTGTTTTGCTGCGAAAGGTAGGCAGTCCCAAGAAAGGTTCCTTCTTGACTCTGCACTTCTACTTCCTGATCCTTGAGATTGACATTCTCAAGATCACTGGCTTCTAGTAAAACTAGCCCCTTAGCGAGCTTCTTTTCAAGCCTTTTGCTGACTCTTATTCTATTCATAACTACCATTATATCAAACTTTTAGCCAATTCTCAAAAAAGAAACTACCCTTGCTTTTTTACTCTTCTTTTAAAAAATGGTATACTAATACTAATAAAAAATTAGGAAGTAAATGTGTGAAAAGCAATTTTAACAAAATCCAAAAAGCCATGGGTACCAGACTGGGTTTTGTCCTAACCCTTTTAATCCTCTATTGGCTCAAAACCTTATTAGCCTATGCCGTTGACTTTAATTTAGATATTCAAGTGGGCAAGTTGCAGGGAAATTACCTTGCCTTTATCGCCTTTTTCAATCCCCTTCCTTTGGGGCTACTCCTGCTGGCTCTAGCCCTCTATGCTCGCTCAACCAAGATTTTTTATGGCCTGAGTATAGCTATTTATAGCCTTTTATTCATTTGGCTTTATTCCAATGTCTTTTACTATCGAGAATTTAGCGACTTTATCACGGCTAATACCATGAAGGTGGTCAGCAAGGTGTCTGTTGGTACTGCAGAACTAGAGTTACTGCGCTTTTGGGATTTCATCTATTTTATGGATTTCCCATTGCTGGCTTTCCTTTTCTATAAAAAATTCATCCAGCTGGATAGGAGACCTTTCAAATTCCGCTCAAGTGTTGCTATCACTGCACTCTCAGCCCTGCTCTTTTCTGCTAATCTTTTCTTGGCTGAAATTGAGCGTCCCGATCTCCTGTCGCGAGGATTTTCTAATTATTATATTGTTCGTGCCCTTAGTTTGCCCGCCTTTTTAGGTTATAGTGCCAATCAATCCTATAGCGCCAACAAAGAACGTGCTAAGGCCTCTGAGACCGACCTGCAACCTATTACAGATTATATTCAAGAACATTCGGCTAAGCCCAATCCAGACTATTTCGGCTTAGCCAAAGGGAAAAATGTGATTTATCTCCACTTGGAGAGCTTCCAGCAGTTCCTGCTTGACTATAAACTCAACATAGATGGAACTGAGCATGAAGTCACTCCCTTCCTCAACTCCCTCTACCATTCGCAATCAACCCTAGCCTTTTCGAATATCTTTAACCAAGTCAAGGCTGGGAAGACCTCAGATGCGGAAACCATGCTGGAAACTGGTTTGTTTGGACTTGACCAAGGTTCCTTTATGGTCAACTATGGAGGTACCAATACCCAGCAGGCAGCGCCTTTCATCCTATCGAAAAATGGCTACCAATCAAGTGCAGTCTTTCACGGTAATATCGGGACCTTCTGGAATCGAAATACGACCTATAAACAATGGGGCTACCAATACTTCTTTGATGCTTCCTACTTCACCAAGCAAGACAGTAGCAATTCTTTCCAATATGGTTTAAATGATAAAATCATGATGAAAGATTCTATCCAGTATCTGGAGCATTTACAGCAGCCTTTTTATGCTAAGTATATCACGGTGTCCAATCACTATCCCTATGCTAGCAATCTGACTGGCGATGAGCTTGGTTTCCCACTGGCCAAAACCAAAGATGAAACAATCAACGGCTACTTCCAAACAGCCAACTATCTGGATAGCGCCATCAAAGCCTTCTTTGACTATCTCAAAGAAAGTGGCCTCTATGAAAAATCCATCATCGTCATTTACGGAGACCATTATGGTATTTCCAACTCCCGCAATCCTGAGCTGGCACCCTTGATTGGAAAGACTTCTGAGAACTGGTCGAATTACGACAATGCCATGTTGCAACGAGTGCCTTTTATGGTAGTCATGCCTGGCTATGAAAAAGGACAAATCATCAATACCTACGGTGGACAAATCGATATCTTACCGACTCTCGAACACCTCCTTGGTATTGAGTCCAATTCCTTCCTTCAAGTTGGACAAGACCTCCTATCACCAGACCATCAAGAAATCGTTGCCTTTCGAACTGCCAATTCCTTCGTCACACCAAAATACACCAGCTATGACGGACGAACCTACTATACTGAAAGTGGTCTTGAAATCAGCAATCTTGATGAACAAACTCAGACCGAACTGGAAAGCGTTCGGCAAGCAGCTAGTCAACAGCTGAAAATCAGCGACCAGATTCAAACTGGTGATTTGATTCGTTTCTACCAAGCAGATCATCTTGGAAAAGTTGATACAGAAAGTATTTCTTACCTCAATTCTTTACCAATTCTGCAAAATATTGAGCAGGAAAAAGGTAGTCAGTCAACCAGCCTCTTTAGCCAACGACAAGGCAAAACTAGTACTGACCTTTTCAAGGCACCAAGTTATCAAGAACTCCACCCAGAGTCTGCAGAAACCGAATCAAAATCACAATAAAAGATGCTCTTCCATCGTGGAGGAGCATTTCTTTTTATAAAATAAAATTCAATGAAAATCAAAGANNCACATATATACGGCAAGGCAAAGCTGACGTGGTTTGAAGAGATTTTCGAAGAGTATTAACTGTGAGATTGTAGCTAGAGAGGTTGTATCAGCAATATATGTCTGTCAAGTTTAGTGGTGTAGATAGTAAAATAAAGATGAGAAGGCATATAGAGAAGATAAATCAGCTTCAGCAGGTATCTGGAAAATTTGATTTTATAGAAAAGCCTTTTGTTACAAACTAAATATACTATCAATAAATAATATTATAGAAGCAAGAATAATTATAATTTCACCTATCTGCATAATCCTATTTCGAACTCTAAATATATGTTCTATCAAAAATACTTGGATCACACACATTATAGGAATTAACGTTTTTGAAATTGAAAAATATCCCAATAAATAAACTATAAACAACAAAAATAGAACTATATTATATTTCTTATTCAAAACCTTCCCCCCTATATTTTTTTGATTGCCAATCGTAATAATTTACAACTACATTCTAACAAACTATAAAAGCGTTTGTCGAATTGAATTTATCAAGCAAGCGACCAACTATCTCATCTTTTTTCTATTTCTGTCAATATGCGTGACAGGTAGTAATGATAGCCAAAAATAGCAAGAGCAAGCAAGAGGATAAGAACTCCTACTCCCAAGCTGATGGCAAGGACAGGGGCGAGAGACCGAACCAAGAATAAGCTCCCTATTACAAGGGCCATTAAGATTGCACTATAAATAAAAATCAAAACAATTGCGACTATACGATTTGAACGGTTCACCAGGTCCGTAATGTTACTCCAATTGGTTGACAGATTTTTCACGTCCTTAAGGTAATGGTGGCAAGAAAGGATGACACTGGCAAGGATCCATGCCACAAGAAGGTAAATCATCGAAAGGATGGGCAAGCCTAGATATAGAGAAAGGCCAAGTAAAGTCAGAACTGGTAAAAAGGACTGGACAGCAAATATAATCCAAAATTTCACTTTCACATAACGAGCAAAGTCAAAGGGTAAACTCTTCAGAAAATCAACATTTTCCCTCTCCAAGGACAAGGCAATTGAATGCAGGCTGGTGATATTGTTATTGACAACTGCTATAAACACTCCTACAAAAAACAAGGGTAACCAGTATGGAGGATGAATGTCTGGAACTATCTGAGAATCTCGGATTTTGGAAATCAGACCGATCATCATGAGATAAGGAAGGAAAGCACTTGTAAAAAGCACCGTAACCACGCCAGTCCCCTGTCCCAAGAGGGTGAGGTGGTAGCGTAAAACCATGCGGAAAAATCCCTTTTTAGTAGTTGAAATTCTCTCCTTGCTGCGACGTTCTTTTTTGACCTTCTCCTCACTATTAAGCAGGATAACGTCATAAAAACGAGGAAGGACCTTCTTTTTGGTCAGATAAAGCAGGAAGAGAGTTAGTCCTATCCAAGCTAGCAGACCCAGTATGGCTTCTGTCGAAAAAGGCTCCACTGCTATTTTGTAAAAAATATGAAGAGGATAAAGGAGAAATGGAATGTCTCTAACTTTGTCAACAATACTTCCAAAAGTCGACTGTAGAAAGAGGACAAATATTAAAGGTATGAGAACCCCTATCCCAATCATCACATTCGAAAAAATAGACTGATACTTTCTGAAAACCGTAGTCTGAGCCAAAAAATGTACTGCCACTACCATCACTAAAGTAACAGAGACAAATAATAAGGCCAAGGACAGCAGCATCAAAGGCAAACCCAGCCATAGAGAAGGAGCTAGCCTAATATAGAGGACTAGAAAATAAGCTAGGATTGGTACAATTCCAGCTAGAGCTGGCAAGAGAACAGACAGTCCTTTAGCAATTATAATCTCTGATTCTTTAAAGGCATAGGGCCTATACAATGCCAAGTCCTTACTCTCATAAAAGACATTGTAAAATGCAGTGAAAGAAGTTGAAAAGGCAAGCACCAGTAAAATAGCAACCATGCTACTAAAAAAACTTGGCATTTCCTCAAAAGGAAAACGAAAGGCTATATTTATAAACATCAAAAGCATCAAGAGACTGGAAAAAATGTAAGAACTTAGGACTCTAGCGGAAACATTTACTTTTTTCCCAGGATTCTTGGCTTGCTTCTTTCGTAGGTTAGCCAGATTAGCTTCTTGAGATGAATAAAGGATATTGATATCAACTAATTTTTTAATGACCTTGAGACGCATCCGCAACCTCCTCTTTTCTACCAGCAAGACTAAGGTAGATACTTTCCAAAGACTGGTCTGGGTGGTCTTTTCTCAAGTCCTCTACACTACCACAATAAATCAAATGCCCCTTTTTCAAAATGGCAATCCGATCACAGACTTGCTCAGCTACCTCTAGGACATGGGTTGAAAACAAGACTGTCTTGCCTTTTTGCGCATGCTCCTTCATCATTTGCTTCAAATCAAAGGCAGCTTGGGGATCCAAACCAGTCAAGGGTTCGTCCAAGACCCAAATATCAGGATCAGACAAGAGTGCCCCAATGACAAAGACTTTCTGACGCATTCCGTGAGAAAGGGTTTCAATAACCTGATAACGATTTTCAGCAAAATCAAAAACACTCAATAGCCTAGCTAGACTAGCCTCCAAGTCAGAGCTAGTCAGATCATAGGATGAGGCGATCAATTCCCAAAATTCATTGGCCGTTAAACGTAAAAATAAGTCAGGCGAGTCTGCAACATAGCCAATCTTTCGTTTGATCGCCAAGCGATTTTCCGATAAATCCTGACCGTCTACTAAAATACGACCACTGCTGGGCGAAATGATACTGACTAGGGATTTTATGGTGGTCGATTTTCCAGCCCCATTATGGCCAATCAAGCCCATAATCTCCCCATTTTCAATCTGCAAATTGAGATTGCTCAAAGCCTCTTTATCACCATACAACTTACTAACATTTTGAAATTCAATCATGGGATGACTCCTATCTTTATCTATATTACATACTATTATACTAGCACTTTGATACAAAAAAATCAACACTTTATTTAAGTAGATACAATAGTTTCCTTCTATTCTTACGCAAACGTTTGCGTTGAGAGATACTTTATGATAGAATAAAGAACAAGATTGACAAGTAAGAGGAAACATCATGCAAAATCAAACACTCATGCAATACTTTGAATGGTATCTGCCCCATGACGGTCAGCACTGGACGCGTCTAGCTGAAGATGCTCCACACCTAGCTCATCTGGGAATCAGCCAGGTCTGGATGCCACCAGCTTTCAAGGCTACCAATGAAAAAGATGTAGGTTATGGGGTCTATGACTTATTTGACCTAGGAGAGTTCAACCAAAAAGGGACTGTCCGCACTAAGTATGGTTTTAAAGAAGACTATCTTCAAGCCATTCAAGCCCTAAAAGCACAGGGAATTCAACCTATGGCCGATGTGGTGCTCAATCACAAGGCTGCTGCCGATCACAGGGAAGCCTTTCAGGTTATCGAAGTGGACCCTGTAGACCGTACGGTTGAACTCGGAGAACCCTTCACCATCAATGGCTGGACTAGCTTTACCTTCGATGGTCGCCAAGATACCTACAATGACTTCCACTGGCACTGGTACCACTTCACAGGTACAGACTACGATGCCAAACGTCGTAAGTCTGGGATTTATCTGATCCAAGGAGACAACAAGGGTTGGGCCAACGAGGAATTGGTTGATAATGAAAACGGAAACTACGACTACCTCATGTATGCTGATCTAGACTTTAAACATCCTGAAGTCATCCAAAATATCTATGACTGGGCTGACTGGTTCATGGAGACGACTGGTGTAGCTGGTTTCCGCTTGGATGCCGTTAAACACATTGACTCTTTCTTTATGAGCAATTTCATCCGTGATATGAAGGAAAAATACGGTGAGGATTTCTATGTTTTTGGTGAATTTTGGAATCCCGATAAGGAAGCCAATCTGGACTATCTTGAAAAAACGGAAGAACGCTTTGACCTTGTCGATGTTCGTCTCCACCAGAATCTCTTTGATGCTAGCCGAGCAGGTTCCAACTATGACCTTCGTGGCATTTTCACAGATAGCCTGGTTGAACTCAAGCCTGACAAGGCTGTGACTTTTGTCGACAACCACGATACCCAACGAGGTCAGGCTCTTGAGTCTACTGTTGAAGAATGGTTCAAACCAGCAGCCTATGCTCTCATTCTGTTACGCCAAAATGGCCTTCCATGTGTCTTTTACGGCGACTACTATGGGATTTCAGGGCAATATGCTCAAGAAGATTTTAAAGAAGTCCTTGACCGCCTCCTAACCATCCGAAAAGATTTGGCCTATGGAGAGCAAACAGACTGCTTTGATGATGCTAACTGTATCGGTTGGGTACGTTCAGGTGCTGAAAATCAATCCCCAATCGCAGTCCTTATCTCAAATGACCAAGAAAACAGCAAGTCAATGTTTGTCGGCCAAGAATGGACTAACCAAACTTTCATAGACTTACTTGGAAACCACCAAGATCAAGTTACAATTGATGAGGAAGGTTATGGACAATTCCCTGTCTCAGCTGCTTCGGTAAGTGTCTGGGCAACCAATACAATCTAATAGCTAATGATAATCAAGCCAGGTCCAATCGGATTTGGCTTTTTTGCATTCACAAAAAGACCTACCCAAATGGATAGATCTTTACTTGATTACAATTTACCTGCTACGGCATCCAACAATTCTTGGATCTTAGCTTGGTTGCTTCCTCCTGCCATGGCCATGTCTGGTTTACCACCACCACGTCCATCGACGATTGGTGCCAATTCTTTGACAAGGTTTCCTGCATGAAGGTCTTTTGTCTTGCTTGCTACAAGAACATTGACTTTGTCACCGATAGCAGCAACTAGGACAAGAAGATCAGAGTAGTCTTTTTGTTTCCAGTTATCCGCAAAAGTACGAAGGGCACCAGCGTCAGATACAGATACTTGGCTAGCAATGTAACGGTGACCATTGACTTCCTTCACATCCTTGAAGACATCGCCCGCGACTGCAGCTGCGGCTTTTTCTTTCAACTCAGCATTTTCTTTTTGAAGTTGACGAAGTTGTTCTTGAAGTCCTTCTACCTTGTGAGGTACTTCCTTGACTTGTGGTGCTTTAAGAGTTGCTGCGACAGCTTTAAGAGCGTCCTCTTGTTCACGGTAGGCTTCAAAGGCTTCCTTACCAGTCACTGCCAAGATACGGCGAGTTCCTGAACCGATACCTTCTTCTTTGACAATCTTGAAAAGACCAATTTCAGAAGTGTTACCAACGTGGGTACCACCACAAAGCTCGATAGAGTAGTCACCGATAGTAACAACACGGACTTCCTTGCCGTATTTCTCACCAAAGAGGGCCATAGCTCCCATTTCCTTGGCAGTGTCAATATCTGTTTCAACTGTCTTGACTTCAAGAGCTTCCCAGATTTTTTCGTTGACTTGCTGTTCAATCGCACGCAATTCTTCAGCAGTCACTGCTTGGAAGTGGGTAAAGTCAAAGCGAAGGAATTCGACTTCGTTAAGAGATCCTGCTTGTGTTGCGTGATTTCCAAGGATATTATGAAGGGCAGCATGAAGCAAGTGAGTCGCAGTGTGGTTTTTCATAACACGGTGACGACGATTTGTATCAATTGCCAAGGTATATTCTTGGTTCAAAGCAAGTGGTGCAAGAACTTCAACTGTATGAAGAGCTTGTCCGTTTGGAGCTTTTTGAACATTTGTCACAGTAGCTACGACCTTACCTGACTCATCCAAGATTTGTCCGTGGTCAGCTACCTGTCCACCCATTTCAGCGTAGAATGGCGTTTCCGCAAAGATAAGTGAGGCAGTTCCTTTTGACACAGCTTCTACTTCTGCATTGTCAGCCACGATAGCCACCAATTTAGAAGACAATTGGCTAGCATTGTAGTTGAAGACACTTTCTACAGTGATGTTTTGAAGGGTTTCATTTTGCATACCCATTGAGCCACCCTTGACAGCTGATGCACGCGCACGTTCTTGCTGTTCTTTCATGGCTGCTTCAAATCCTTCACGGTCCACAGTCATACCAGATTCTTCAGCGATTTCTTCAGTCAATTCAACTGGGAATCCATAAGTATCATAAAGTTTGAATACATCTGATCCAGCAATGACAGATTGACCTTTTTCTTTCAAGTCAGCTACAATGCCTTGGGCAAAGTGTTGACCTGAGTGAAGGGTACGAGCAAATGATTCTTCCTCGCTCTTAACGATTTTCTCAATAAAGTCACGTTTTTCAAGCACTTCTGGGTAGTAGCTTTCCATGATTTTTCCAACGGTTGGAACAAGTTTGTAAAGGAAAGGCTCATTGATCCCCAATTTTTGACCATGCATAGACGCACGACGAAGGAGACGACGAAGGACATAACCACGACCTTCATTTCCTGGAAGAGCACCATCACCGATGGCAAATGAAAGAGAACGGATGTGGTCAGCGATAACCTTAAAGCTCATGTTGTCGCCATCCTGGTCATAGACCTTACCAGACAATTTCTCCACTTCACGAATGATTGGCATGAAGAGGTCTGTTTCAAAGTTAGTCTTAGCCCCTTGGATAACCGCTACTAAACGCTCCAAACCAGCGCCCGTATCAATGTTCTTGTGTGGCAATTCCTTGTACTCGCTACGAGGAACAGCAGGATCTGCATTAAATTGTGACAAAACGATGTTCCAGATTTCGATATAACGGTCGTTTTCGATATCTTCTGCAAGCAGGCGAAGACCGATATTTTCTGGGTCAAAAGCTTCTCCACGGTCAAAGAAAATCTCTGTATCTGGTCCAGAAGGTCCTGCACCGATTTCCCAGAAGTTATCCTCGATTGGAATCAAGTGACTTGGGTCCACTCCCACTTCAATCCAGCGGTTGTAAGAATCTTTATCATCTGGATAGTAGGTCATGTAAAGTTTTTCAGCTGGGAAGTCAAACCATTCAGGGCTTGTCAAAAGCTCATAAGCCCAAGTGATCGCTTCGTCACGGAAGTAATCACCGATAGAGAAGTTCCCCAACATTTCAAACATAGTATGGTGACGTGCTGTCTTCCCTACGTTTTCGATGTCGTTAGTACGAATAGCCTTTTGGGCATTGGTAATACGTGGATTTTCTGGGATAATGGTCCCGTCAAAGTATTTCTTAAGGGTTGCTACCCCAGAGTTGATCCACAAAAGTGTTGGATCATTTACAGGAACCAAGCTCACTGATGGTTCTACTGAGTGACCTTTGGTCGCCCAGAAATCAAGCCACATTTGGCGTACTTGTGCACTAGATAGTTGTTTCATATTGTCTCCTTATTTACTTGTTTAATGTGATTGGCTTTCCAGCATTTCCACATAGTCAATCGCGACACAGAGGGAAATGACTAGGTCTGCATAAGCATCCTCAAGAACCGTTACCCTATAGGTAGAGGTCAGATGGAAGAGTTCCTTCTTAATTTCCGCAATCAGCTGATCGCGATCATCCAGCAATTTGAAATCCAAATCCCAGATATTGCCCTCGATACGAAGACCTAGATTATCAAACTCATACTTATCTCGCCAGAAGGTCAACTTCTTACGAATGACGAAACTCGAGCCATCCCGAAGCTGAATCTCAAAACGAGGAAGCAAGGTCAAGATTTCTTTACTAATCTGACTGACCTGTTCACCATTAGCATCATAGATAGTAAAAGTTTTGGGAATCTTAAAAAATGATCCCTCCACCTGATAGGCAATTTCTCCCCTGTCATCCTTGATAGCGAAGCGTTCGCCTCCAAGACGAAACTTTTGTTTGACAAGAAATGTTTTCATCAACACCTCCAAAAATCAAAAGACAAGCTCATATCACGAAGGGCGAAAAACCGCGGTACCACCTTCATTCAATGAACTTGTCATTCTCTTGTTCTTATGCAATTGTATGATTGAGTAGCATGACTTCCTAGCTTAGATGGCTCGCAGCACCGCCATTTCTCTGGACTAAGACAACTGAAAATCAATTCTCAACTTTCTTATTATATCGTTTTTTTAAGCTTGCGTCAACTGGAATCATCTCCATTGAATCAGACCAATTCCCTACATCTCAGATTACTTTTTCAGAATATACTTTTTCTTACTGCCATTTTTCTTTTTATCCCAACTTTTATCCCAAGTTTTCGAATTGCTAAAGATAGCTACGCAAATATTTGCAAATATAAAGTTTCCTATCACCAAATATATAGACTCAGTTGTTAGGTATTGTCGATCCAAACCATCCTTTAGATAAAATAGTATATATGTTTGCTGAACAGTCAAAAAGGTTGGCCAGAAACTTTTTTTGAAAAAAGTAGACATTTTCATAGATGATACCGCTTTCTATTAGGATAAACTTAGTATACTACTAGACAAGCAAATAAGCAACTAGAATAGAAAAAGATATGGCTGTAAAAACTGCCTTCTACATAAAAACGAACCAGCTTGACTGATTCGTTTCGTGACTGCTAACTCTACTTCCGATACATTTTAAATTGTAGGAAGAGGTCGCTATATTTTCCTGTCCATTTATGGTCAAATTTCTCATAAACCTCTAGGTGTTTCATGGTTTCAGCATCAGGATAGAAGGCTTTATCTTCTTTTTTCTCCTCTGGGAGCAATTCCTTAGCTGGTAGGTTTGGTGTTGAATAGCCGACATACTCTGCATTTTTGAGTGCATTTTCAGGTTTCAACATAAAGTTGATAAAGGCATAGGCGGCATCTTGGTTTTTGACTGTTTTTGGTATAACCATATTGTCAAACCAAAGGTTGCTGGCCTCAGTCGGAACCACATAGCGGAGGTTTTCATTTTTTTCTAGCATTTGGCTGGCTTCACCAGAGAAGGTCACTCCGATAGCAGCGTTGTTCTGAATCATGTAGCCCTTCATCTCATCCGCCACAATAGCCTTAATATTTGGAGTCAGCTTGTAGAGCTTATCCACTGTCTCTTCCAACTGCTGGGAATCCTTGGAGTTGAGGCTGTAGCCGAGGGAATTGAGCCCCAGACCCAACACCTCACGCGCCCCATCAAAGAGCATGATAGAGTTCTTATACTCTGGCTTCCAGAGGTCATCCCAGTGCTCAGGCGCTTCATCTACCATGGTTTCATTGTAGACAATTCCCAGTGTTCCCCAGAAGTAAGGGATAGAGAATTTATTGCCTGGGTCAAAGGACTGGTTGAGGAACTCTGGTCCGATATTTTCAAGACCTTCAAGTTTTGAATAGTCAAGCGGTACCAAGAGGTCTTCGTCCTTCATCTTGTTGATCATGTACTCACTAGGAATGGCAATATCGTAGGTTGTTCCACCCTGCTTGATTTTGGTATACATGGCTTCGTTAGAGTCAAAGGTCTCGTACTGGACTTGGATTCCTGTTTCTTCTGTGAATTGCTCCAAAAGTTCTGGATCGATATAGTCCCCCCAGTTGTAGATAACCAGTTTTTGACTATCTCGGCTATTGATTTTACTATCTAAATGCGTCGCAATTCCCCACAACACGAGGATAATCGCTGCAATTCCTGCTAAAAATGAATAGAGTTTTTTCATGCTTTCTCCTCCTTCTCACGTGAGATAAAGTAATATCCAACCACTAGGATAATACTAAAGAGAAAGACAAGGGCAGACAGGGCATTGATTTCTAAGGAAATCCCCTTGCGAGCACGAGAGTAAATTTCAACTGATAGGGTTGAAAAGCCATTCCCCGTTACAAAGAAGGTCACGGCAAAGTCATCTAGCGAATAAGTGAAGGCCATGAAATAACCTGCAATGATAGACGGTGTCAGGTAAGGAAGCATGATTTCCTTGAACATCTGAAATTGACTGGCACCAAGGTCATAGGCCGCATGAATCATGTCACCGTTCATTTCCTTGAGACGAGGCAAGACCATCAAGACCACGATAGGAATGGAGAAGGCCACGTGACTAGAAAGAACAGTCAAAAAGCCAAGTGAAAACTTGAGTTGAGTAAAGAGAATCAAGAAGCTGGCACCAATCATAACGTCAGGCGCAACCATAAGGATATTATTGAGTGAAAGAAAGGCTTCTTGGTATTTCTTACGAGACTGGTAGATGTAAATAGCTCCAAAAGTCCCGATAATCGTCGCTATCAATGCTGATAAAAAGGCCAAGAAAAAAGTCTGAGTCACAATCAACATGAGACGACCATCGCCAAACATAGTTTTAAAATGGCTCAGGCTGAAGCCTGTAAAGCTATTCATGTCGTTTCCTGCATTAAAGGCGTAACCAATCAAGTAAAAAATCGGCAGGTAGAGGACAAGAAAGACCAGTCCCAGATAAAGGTTGGCAAATTTTTTCATCGTTCTCTCCTTTCCTTGGTCACCCACATGGTGATGAACATGGTCAAGATGAGAATTACACCGATGGTTGAACCCATACCATAGTTGTCATTTGTCAGGAAGTTCTGCTCAATGGCTGTCCCCAAGGTGATAACGCGGTTCCCACCAATCAAACGAGTCAGCATGAAGAGACTCAAGCTTGGAATAAAGACCGACTGAACTCCACTTCGCACGCCGTTCATAGACAGAGGGAAGATGACATGACGGAAAGTCTCCCACTTGGTCGCACCTAGGTCATAGCTGGCATTGATAAGATTGTTATCCATATCGTCCAAGACATTGAAAATCGGCAAAATCATAAAGGGAAGCTCGATGTAGCTTGCGACAAAGATAAAGGAGAAATCGGTAAAGAGCAACTGTTGTGAACCGATTCCGATAAATTCCAAAAATTGGTTAATAGAGCCATTTTGACCAAAAATCCCGATAAAGGCATAGGCCTTGAGGAGCAAATTGATCCAAGTTGGCAGGATAATCAGCATGAGCCAGAGTTGACGGTGCTTGAGACGGGTCAAAAAGAGGGCTGTTGGATAGCTGATAAGCAAGGTCACAAAGGTCACAATTCCTGCATAGAGTACAGAGTTGAAACTCATTTTTAGGTAGGTCAAGTTTTGTGACGCAAAGTAAGATTTATAGTTTTCTAAACTGAATTGTCCTTCAATATTAAAAAAGGATTGACCGAAAATCAAGACCAAGGGCGCAAGGACAAAGAGTGCAATCCAAAGCATGTAGGGCACTACAAAGAGTTTAGAGCTTGTTTTCTTCATCTCTTTCCTCCTCGATTGCATTGATCAGACCTGCTTCTTGCTCTTCGATTTCCACATATTCTTCGATACGGGCATCGAACTCTTCTTCTGTTTCATTGAGACGCATGATGTGGATGTCTTCTGGTTCAAAATCCAGACCGATTTCCTCACCCACGATGGCCTTACGGGTTGAGTGGATCATCCATTCATTTCCAAGTTCGTCATAGGCGATAATTTCATAGTGCACCCCACGGAAGAGCTGGGTATCGACCTTAACTTGGAGCTTGCCTTCTTCAGGAAGGGTAATACGCAAGTCCTCTGGACGAATGACAACCTCGACAGGCTCATTTGGCTTCATCCCACCATCGACCGCTTCAAAGCGTTTGCCGTTAAACTCAACCAAGTAGTCCTCAATCATGGTTCCTGGCAAGATATTTGACTCACCGATAAAGGTGGCAACAAAGTGGTTGATTGGCTCATCGTAGATGTCCACAGGTGTTCCAGACTGGACAATCTCGCCATCATTCATAACGAAAATCCAGTCACTCATGGCCAGCGCTTCTTCCTGATCGTGAGTGACAAAGACAAAGGTAATGCCCAATCGTTGTTGCAATTCACGGAGCTCGTACTGCATGTCTGTTCTTAATTTCAAGTCCAGCGCTGACAGGGGCTCGTCCAACAAGACCACACGAGGTTGGTTGATGATGGCACGGGCAATAGCCACACGCTGACGTTGTCCTCCAGAAAGTTTACGAATGGAACGTTTTTCGTAACCTTCCAACTGAACCATCTTGAGAACTTCCGCTACGCGTTTCTCGATTTCTTTCTTGTCAATTTTACGCAAGCGAAGTGGAAAGGCAACATTTTCAAACACATTCATATGTGGAAACAAGGCATAGGATTGGAAGACCGTATGGACGTCTCGCTTGTTGGTTGGGATGTCATTGATACGGACACCATCCAGCAAAATATCTCCTGTCGTCGCATCCAGTAAACCTGCAATGATGTTAAGGATAGTTGATTTCCCTGAACCAGACGCGCCTAGAAGAGTATAGAACTTCCCTTCTTCCAACTCAAAGTTGATGTCTTTGAGAACCTTGGTGTTGCTGTCTTCAAAAACTTTTGAGACGTTTTTGAATTCAATAATTGGTTTTTTCAATTGTCATTTATTCCTTCTTTTTCATAGATTAACAGATCAGGGCTCTGTCAGGCCGCCACTACCTCGTGTAGGAGATTAAACTGCCTACATTCTTCTGCACTAACGATAGGCTTTCACCCCCTTTCCATGACATAGCAGCAGCTTTTCAACTACAGCTTCCTACTTGCTTTCACCTAAAATACGGACTTCTCTTTCAAGCGTGATACCTGAGTGTTCCTTGACTTTTTCGATAACAGACTCAATCAAGTCCTCGTAGTCTTTGGCCGTTCCATCTGCGACATTGATCATAAATCCTGCGTGCTTTTCAGACACTTCTACGCCACCGATACGATAGCCTTTCAAACCAGCTTCTGAAATTAACTGACCTGCAAAATGCCCAACAGGACGCTTAAATACCGAACCACAAGATGGATATTCCAAAGGTTGCTTGAGTTCACGTAGGTGCGTCAAGCGGTCCATTTCCTGCTTGATAACCTGATGGGTTCCTGGGGCTAGGGCAAATTTAGCTGACAAGACAACTGCACCAGACTCCTGAATGGCTGAATGGCGGTAACCAAAAGCCAAATCCTTGACAGACAGGGTCTCGATTTCTCCATCCTTGGTCAAGACCTTACAAGACTGCAAGATGTGGGCAATCTCGCCACCATAGGCACCCGCATTCATAAAGACAGCACCACCAACGCTTCCAGGAATGCCACAAGCAAACTCGAAACCCGTCAAACTATGACGAAGGGCAATGCGAGTTGTTTCAATCAAGTTAGCACCAGCTTCTGCTTCAATGGTATAGCCATCAACGGAAACGTTATTGAGCTTGTCACACAAGATGACAAATCCACGAATCCCACCATCACGAACGATGATGTTGCTGGCATTTCCAAGAACCATCCAAGGAATATTTTCTTGATTGGCAAATTTAACAACACGCGCCAACTCAAAACGATTTCGTGGAAAGACCAAATAATCGGCCTCTCCACCTACTTTTGTATAACTATAGCTATGCAAGGGTTCCTTAAAACGGATATCAATTCCTTCTAGGATTTCAAGCATTTTTTCTCTTACAGACATGTCACTCTTCCTTTTACAAAATTCATTCCATTATACCATTTTTAAGACCATTTGACGACCCTAAAAAAATCTTAGGCTTATTTTAAACAAAAAAGAGGTTTCCCCCTTTTTATGATTTTTTGCAAAAAATTGCCTTTGTTCCATAGGCAACCAGAACAAGTTCAAGTGCTAAGACAACTTCAACCAAGACTGGATTTGTCAACCAGCCAACTTGGACTAGAGATGGTGCCAGATCAAAGAAGGCATGTAGGCCATAGGCTGCTAGGAGATAAATCCATTTCTTCTGGCGAACAGCTTGGTAAACCCAAACAGTCAAGAGTAATTGGAAACCTAGGGCCAAGATTCGCTCAAAACCAAGCAAATAAATCTGCCAGACTGATAGAGACTGAATAGTTTTCAACATATTTTCAGACAGCAATTGCATGACCTGTGGATCCTGAGTTTGAACCGCCGAAAGCACGAAGTAGAGATTGAGTAAACTAGTAAGGCCTAGGAAAATTAATTCCAAGCCACCATGCCCCAGTCCATAAGCCAAGGCGTCTGCCTTTTCCAAACTTCTCTTTTTCTCCAACCATTTGAAGAAAACAAGTCGAGCAGTTTCCTCAAAAAATGCTGCCATGGCTAGGCCATAGATGATATAGACAAGCGGATGGTCTTGCAAAAGGGCAATACTGCCGTCCTTTTGAGGATGCAAAACCAAGATATGCACCAGTTTTTCCAAAATCTGTGAAGAGACAAAGAAGGCGACAGCCCCCAAACCCAAGACAGCTAGATTGATCTGGTATTTCTTTTTGGCATACCAAATGCTTCCTATCAAGAAAGCCAGTAACAGCAACATGGTAATGATAATATGAATGGTCATTTTCTTCTCCTATTCCGCCTTTTCAATATCTTTTTTCATCTCGTCAACATTGAACTTAGCAAACAAGTATTGACGGTCTTGAACTGGGAAACGTTGGTCCAACTGGTCAACAGCTCCCACCTCGATAATGCCTTCCTTGATGACAAAGTCCATGACATGCCCACCGAAGGTCAAGTCATCTGAGATGAAGTGGAGATGGTAGCCTGCCACACTGACCCCATGGAAAATCTCTGGCGTCCAGAAACCAACGATGGTTCCCGCCACATTGTCACGACTATATTCAGGTTGATGGGTTGCGACATCAGCAAACTTGGTATCTGGTGTCGACTTGGGAATCATGCGCACATGCATATGTGAAAATTCCCCACGAATCTTGATAGAGCGGAAAAGATTTTCCCCATCATAATAAGACTCAATTCGCTCTTCCAATTCCTTGTCCGTCATCTCAAAGCGCTGGCGGAAAATGACTTCTGCCTGATGCGGTACTACTGCTGCGTAAGGAATAAGGGCATCTGGTGACACTTCTACAATTTCCGGTTGCTCTCCTGAGCCTTTGGCCTGATAAGCCTTGCCATCTAAGACAATCAATTCTCCATCAATGGAATCCAAGGTTCCCAAACCAAGGTCACCATGTTCTAGCAATTCTCCTACTGTCATAGTACCACCATAAAGGCCAGCCATCAAGGCTCCAAGAGTATTGTATTGAAATAATTTCACTGGTTCCTGCACGTTCTTATCCATTCACTTTCTTGTCTGTTATTCTATAAATCTTACTCCTAAGTATACCACATTTGCCCCTAGATGTGAACGAGAGAAACACCCTAGACATTGCCAAGAAAGAAAAAAAAGGGTACAATGTAACAAAATCAAGGGAGGTCTGGAATGAAGAAACTAAGCAAGTACCAAGAGGTTGTTTCCTATCTGAAAAACGGTATCGAGTCTGGACGTTTTCCAACGGGAAGTCGCCTGCCTTCTATCCGTCAACTGAGCCTTGACTTTCACTGTAGCAAGGACACTATTCAACGCGCCCTGCTGGAATTACGGCACGAGCAATATCTCTATGCCAAGCCCCAGAGTGGCTACTATGTCCTAGAACAAGGGCAACACCAGGATCTAGAAATCGAAGTCACTGACGAACATGCCAGTGCCTATGACGATTTCCGAATCTGTATCAATGAAACCTTGATTGGCCGGGAAAACTACCTCTTCAACTACTATGACAACCAAGAAGGTCTTGAAGAGCTCAGACAGTCCATTCACAAACTACTCTTTGACCAAGCCCTCTACTGCAAGGCAGACCAACTGGTATTGACTTCTGGAACCCAACAAGCCTTGTTTATCCTTTCTCAAATATCCTTTCCTAGCCAAGCCAAGGAAATCTTGGTAGAACAGCCAACCTACCATCGTATGAATCGCCTCTTGATTGCTCAGGGTCTGAACTATCAAACGATTGAACGAGGCGTTGATGGGATTGACTTGGAGGAGCTGGAAGGTCACTTCAAAACAGGAAAAATTAAGTTTTTCTATACCATTCCTCGTTTTCACTATCCTCTGGGGCATTCCTATTCTGAGCAGGACAAACGAGCCATTCTTGACTTAGCAGCCAAATATAGTGTTTATATCGTAGAGGACGACTATTTGGGGGATTTGGATTCCAAGAAGGGTCAGACTTTCCACTATCTGGACACAGAGGAGCGGGTCATTTACATCAAGTCCTTCTCAACCAGCCTCTTTCCAGCCCTGCGGATAACGGCACTTATTCTACCAAATGCTATCAAGGAAGCCTTTGTGGCCTATAAAAATATCCTAGACTACGACAGTAACCTCATCATGCAAAAGGCCCTGTCACTCTATATCGACAGTCAATTGTTTGAAAAAAATCGGCTAGCTCGCTTGTCCAATCAGGAAGCTTACCAAAAGCAACTCGAGGAAAGATTAGCTAACACTCCTTGCCCCCTTCCTCATTTCTCTCTACATGATGGTTTATTGCTTGATCTCAGACAGTACCCTAAAATCGCCAGTCTCAAACACAGTCAACTAGGCTTGGACTTCTTTGAAGAGGCTTACTTGGGTGCCTGTCCTTATCAATTTGCCAAGGTGTCCTTAGACAATCTAAAAAATGTTTTAGACTATTTAAAAGCAGAATTGGAATAACTTCCAACTCTGCTTTTTCTTATTCTTCAACTTCTGTTAAGGTTGCTGCCTTTTCAAGATAGCTTTGGTAAGTTCCTTCATCCTTGAGTTTTTGGATGACCTTGTCCACCACTTCTTTCAAATCAGCACTATTTTTTCTAAGGGCAACTGCATTAGCTTCGCCATCCTTCATCTTCAAGCTGACAGTTGCGACAGCTAGGTCTGCATTTTTAGCAGCATAACTAAGCGCAACAGGCTCATCCATATGAACAGCATCTACTTTTCCAGCCTGTAATTCATTAACAGCTTCCCCCATATTGGTTAGGGAAGTTAATTGAGCTTTTGGCAATTGTTCCTTGACCATTGATTCTGGAACAGTCCCTTTTTGGGCTGCAATATTAGCACTTTCAAGGCTAGTTAAATCCTTGTATTTTTCTACATCAGACTTACGGACCAAGAAACTAATCTTGTTTTCATAGTAAGGGATCGAAAAATCAAAGACTTCTTTTCTCTCGTCAGTAGCGCTAATTCCCGCAACTGCTAGGTCAGCCTTCCCAGTTTGAAGACTGGTCAAGACATTGTCAAAACTCATGCTTGAAATTTCCAACTTCACCCCAAGTTCATCAGCGATAGCCTGAGCCATATCAATGTCCGCACCGACTACCTGATTTTTTCCGTCAACCAAGGCTTGGAATTCAAAAGGTGCATAGTCAGGACTGGTCGCCACAACTAATTTCCCCTTTTGCTTAATGGCCTCAAGAGCTGACTGAGAACCATTCGAACTTGACTGGCAAGCCACTAAGAAGAAACTTGCAAGAAAGCTACATAAAACAAATATCCATTTTTTTGATTTCATAAATAAACAACCTCTCTGTTAATTTTGTATAATTATAACGCTATCCAAGATACTTGTCAAGCATTTTTTTGAATTTTTATCTCAAAAATATTTTTTTATTCAATAAAAGGAGCTTTCGGTTGATTTCAAGCTCCTTTTTATACAGAATGAATCTATTTTATAGTTCGACAATCTTACCTGTTTCAAAGTAAACAACCCATTCACAGATATTCTTGGCATAGTCTCCAATACGTTCCAAGAAGGCAATCACTTGGAAATAATCACGACCTGTAACAATGGCATCAGGATTTTTCTTGATTTCTTCTGTAGCCAAGTCACGAATGCTATCAAAATAATGGTTGATTTTTTCGTCCATGGCTGCTACTTCATAGGCCTGGTCTACTGAACCATTCAGATAGAGTTCCAGGGCTGCTTCAACGAAGTTTTTGACATCGCGCCCCATTCTCTTGATTTCTTCTTCAACAGCTGGGATGCGTTGCTCCCCTTTCATACGAATTGCCGCTTTAGCAATAGAAACGGCATGGTCACCCATACGTTCCAAGTCAGATACAGCCTTCAAGACTGTCAAAACAGTACGCAAGTCCTGAGAAACGGGTTGTTGAAGGGCAATCATTTCAAATGATTTCTTCTCCAATTTCACTTCGTATTCGTTTACTTCTGCATCGTCTTCGATGACTTCCTTGGCCAAATCACGGTCATGCGTAACAAAGGCACGCACCGTACGATTGATTTGAGATAGCACTTCTTGTCCCATAGCATAGAACTGATTGTGCAATTTCTCTAAATCTTCCTCAAATTGAGAACGTAACATCATTTATCTCCTTATCCAAATTTTCCTGAAATATAATCTTCTGTTTCCTTATGTTGTGGGTTGAGGAACATCTTCTTGGTATCGTTAACCTCGATCAAATCTCCATCTAGGAAAAATCCTGTCTTGTCAGAGATACGAGAGGCTTGTTGCATGGAACGCGTTACCAAGAGCATGGTGTATTTATCTTTTAGACCATACAAGGTTTCCTCAATCTTACCGGCCGAGATAGGGTCCAAGGCTGAAGTCGGTTCATCCAAGAGAATGATTTTAGGACTGGTTGCCAAGACACGGGCAACACAGACACGTTGTTGTTGTCCACCTGAAAGCCCGATAGCTGAATCATGCAGGCGATCCTTGACCTCATCCCAGATAGAAGCTCGTTGCAAGGCTTTTTCTACCGCTTCATCCAGAACCTGCTTGTCCTTCACTCCATTGATACGAAGCCCATAGACAACATTTTCGTAGATAGACATAGGGAAAGGGTTTGGTTGTTGGAAAACCATACCGATTTCCTTCCGCAATTCAACTGTATCGGTACGTGGGCTGTAAATGTTGTGGCCGTTGTATACCACTGAACCAGTTGTGGTTACCTCTGGATTGAGATCCCCCATGCGGTTAATAGCCTTGAGAAGGGTTGACTTCCCTGATCCAGATGGACCGATCAAAGCTGTAATTTCCTTAGGTTGGAAAGATAGGGAAACACTATTCAAGGCCTTTTTTTGATTGTAGTAAACGGACAGGTCTGATACCTGTAAAATCGCTTCTGTCATACTGTTTCCTTTCTATCCAAAGTGTCCTGTTACATAGTCATTGGTTGACTGTAGTTTGGCATTTTGGAAAATATTAGAGGTCTTATCGTACTCGATCAAGTCACCCAAGTAGAAAAAACCTGTGTAGTCACTAGCACGCGCAGCCTGTTGCATACTGTGGGTCACGATGATGATGGTAAAGTCCTTCTTCAATTCCAACATGGTTTCTTCCAGCTGAGCTGTCGCAATCGGATCCAAGGCTGACGCTGGTTCATCCATCAAAAGGATATCTGGTTTAACAGAGATAGCACGAGCGATACAGAGACGTTGCTGCTGACCACCTGATAGGGTCAAGGCCGACTTGTGTAAATCATCTTTGACCTGGTCCCAAAGGGCAGCTTGACGAAGAGAGGTTTCCACAATTTCATCCAAGACTTGCTTGTCCTTAACTCCTGCACGTTCATGAGCAAAAGTAATGTTGCGGTAGATAGACTTGGCAAAGGGATTTGGGCGTTGGAAGACCATTCCGATGTGCTTGCGCATCTCATAAACATTGATTTCTGGGCGGTTGACATCAATCCCTTGATAGAGAATTTGACCTGTTACCTTGGCAATATCAATGGTATCATTCATACGGTTGAGACTGCGGAGGTAGGTTGATTTCCCTGAACCAGAAGGGCCAATTAAGGCTGTAATTTTATTTTTTTCAAATTGCATATCGATGCCCTTGATAGATTCATTTTTACCGTAGTAAACATGTAAATCCTTAGTAGAGAGGGCCACTTTCTCTTCAGGAAAGGTGATGATATGCTTTTCATCCCAATTATATTTTGACATGGCTTCTCCTTTAGGCAGCGGTTAATTTCTTATGTAGGTAGCTTCCGAGTTTGCGAGCTCCAAAGTTAAAGATGAGGATAAAGATGAGGAGGACGGCCGCAGAACCTGCTGATACAATGGTGCCATCAGGAATGGTTCCTTCACTATTGACTTTCCAGATGTGGACAGCCAAGGTTTCTGCTTGACGGAAGATAGAGATTGGGCTGGTTACACTGAGAATATTCCAGTTAGACCAGTCAAGGGCTGGAGCGGATTGTCCTGCTGTATAGATGAGAGCAGCCGCCTCACCAAAGATACGACCAGAGGCCAAGACAACCCCCGTCACGATACCTGGAAGGGCTTCTGGGATGACCACATGAACCACAGTCTCCCAACGAGAAATCCCAAGGGCCAGACCGGCCTCACGCTGCGTATGGTGAACGTGTTTCAAGCTGTCCTCAACATTTCGAGTCATCTGAGGAAGATTAAAGACTGTCAAGGCCAAGGCACCGGAAATGATTGAAAATCCATACTCAAACTGAACTACAAAGATCAAATAACCAAAGAGACCCACAACCACTGATGGCAGTGAAGATAAGATTTCAATACAGGTTCTGACAAAATTGGTCACAGGACCTTTTTTGGCATATTCAGCTAGGAAAATCCCAGCCCCCATAGATAAGGGCACAGAGATAATCAAGGTAATGACCAGAAGGAAGAAGGAATTATAGAGCTGAATTCCAATCCCTCCGCCTGCTTGGTAAGAAGAGGATTTACCAGTCAAGAAAGACCAAGAGATGTGGGGCAAACCACGAACCAAGATATAAAGAATCAAGGATGCCAAGATGGCAACGATAATTCCTGCAATCGAGTAGAGGACAGCTGTTGCAATTTTATCTAATTTCTTAGCGTGCATAGTTTTTCTTTCCTCTTTCTTTCGTAATCAATTTAATCACACTGTTAAAGGCCAAACTCATCAAAAGCAAGACTAAGGCCAGTGACCAGAGAACGTTATTATCAACTGTTCCCATAACGGTATTTCCAATACCCATGGTCAACACAGAGGTCAAGGTCGCAGCAGGTGTTGTCAGTGAAGTTGGGACAACGGCTGAGTTTCCGACCACCATCTGAATGGCCAAGGCCTCACCAAAGGCACGCGCCATCCCAAAGACCACTGCAGTGAAAATTCCTGAACGCGCTGCCTTCAAGGTCACGCGCCAGATGGTTTGCCAACGAGTAGCTCCCATAGCCAAACTAGCTTCTCGGTAGTGGCGAGGCACCGCACGCAAGCTGTCCGTTGTCATAAAGGTTACCGTCGGTAAAATCATGATAAAGAGAACGAAAATCCCTGACAAAATCCCAAAACCAGTCCCACCAAAGACACTACGGACAAAGGGAACTACGACCTGCAAACCGATAAATCCATACACAACTGAAGGAATCCCGACCAGCAATTCAATAGCTGGTTGCAAGATTCTAGCACCTTTTGGTGAGACTTCGGTCATAAAAACTGCCGCACCAATGGCAAAAGGAGTTGCAATAAGAGCTGACAGGATTGTGACAATAAAGGAACCCAAAATCATGGGAAGGGCACCAAATTGTTTACCTGAAGGATTCCATGTTTGGCCAAAGAGGAAATCAAAGATGTTGACCCCGTTGACAAAGAAGGTCGACAAACCTTTTTGGGCTACAAAAATCAAAATCATAGCCACAATGATAACAATCAAAGACAGACAGGCAAAGGTCAAGCCTTTTCCAAGTTTCTCTAAACGAGAGTTCTTTGAGGGAGAAAGTAATTTTTTAGCTAATTCTTCTTGATTCATTATTGACTCCCTTCTAGTGCTGTCACCGTTCCTACAGCATCTTTTTCAACCTTCATTTCCTTAACAGAAATGTAACCCATCCCCTTAACGATTCCGCTTTGCGCTTCATCTGAGAGGACAAAGTTGAGAAATTCTGCCACCAATTCATTGGGCTGACCTAGGGTATACATGTGTTCGTAAGACCACAAAGGCCAGTTATTGCTTGTAACATTTTCTGCAATCGGCTCATAGCCATTCAACTTCATGCGTTTCACCGAGTCATCCACATAGGCAAAGGCTAGGTAAGAAATGGCTCCTGGTGTCTGGGAAACAATGTTTTTGACCATCCCATTTGAATCCTGTTCTTGACTCTGCACGGCAGATTGACCATCCATGACAACACTATCAAAGGTTGCACGCGAACCAGAACTTGCCGCACGGTTGATAATGGAAATGGCCAGGTCTTTGCCCCCGACTTCTTTCCAGTTGGTCACTTGACCTGTGAAGATGCTACGGAGTTGTTCAGTTGTCAGATTTTCAACATCAACTTCCTTGTTCACAATCACTGCCAAGCCCGCTACAGCAACCTTATGGTCCACTAGAGCGGATGCATTGATACCGTCTTTTTCCTCGGCAAATACGTCTGAATTTCCTACATCAACGGCTCCAGACTGAACCTGAGACAAACCTGTACCAGATCCTCCACCTTGGACGTTGACTGTTTTTCCAACGTGCATAGAGCCAAATTCATCTGCTGCTGCTTCGACCAAGGGCTGAAGAGCCGTTGAGCCAACAGCTGTCATGGATTCTCCACGATCAATCCAGCTAGCACATCCCGCCAAAGAACCTGCCAGCAAAAGAGCTGCAAGGGATAGAGCGAGTTTTTTCCTTTTTTTCACTGTTTTTCTCCTTGAAAATAATGGTGAATGCTGTGAATTTTTTCAACTATTTATTTATGTTTTTCTTTTGATAATTGGGAGCCAACTAAAGTTCTTATACTCAATGAAAA
>NZ_VMMZ01000014.1:0-39502 GCF_013277475.1 Streptococcus sp. k-628 | reverse complement strand
ATCTATACGGCAAGGCGACACTAGTATGGTTTAAAGAGATTTTCGAAGAGTATTATTCATCTTCGTCATCATCGAAGCCAGCTAACAGGTCATTGACTTTCACAATGCTTTCTGCAGCACGGCTCTTGTAGTCCGCATCTGCGCCTGTAAGGCTCGCATTGATAAATTCAATCACCATTGGAAGATTCATCCCTGCATAAAGTTCGATGTCACGACCTTCCATGATCAAACGGCTGACCACGTTACAAGGTGTACCGCCGAGAAGATCCGCAAAGACTAGGAAATCATCCAATCCTTCAATAGCTGCTTCAAATTTTGCAGTAAAGTCTTCTGGGCCATCTTCTGGAAGAAGAGCTACTGTGTAAATATTGTCTTGTGGGCCCATAATCATTTCTGTGCTACCTTTAAGTTCTTCACAGAAGCGACCATGACTCACCAAAATTAATGATTTAGTCATAAGGAATTACATTCCAAATGCAAAGTGACCAAGGGCAGAAAGAGCCAAAGCAAGTACGATAATAATACCGATAGCTTTAGTAGAGTTCATACCTTTCTTACCAAGCAACCAGAAGATAAAGGCAGTAAAGATTGCTGGAAGCAAACGTGGGAAGATTTGGTTCAAGATGTCTTGGAAATCAATCATCTTTTCACCGATTGGCAACTTGTAAGAAATTTCAAAGTTAATCACTGTTGCTACAAGAGCACCCATCATGAAGACACCAAGTACAGATGCAGCGTCAATCAAAGCTGTCAAGGTACTTTGCATGTTGTTGATAAGGTTAACCCCTTCTTTGTAGGCAAATTCCAACTGTTTCCAACGGAAGATGTCATACGCTACTGCAACTGCAATCCAAAGGAAGATACCCCAAGGTTGGCCAGCGATAGCCATAGTTGCTGCGACTGACCCCATGATAGCAGGTACAAGTGAACCAAAGATTGTATCTCCAAGAGGAGCGAATGGTCCCATCAAACCTGTCTTAATACCGTTAACGGCGTCTTTTGAACCTACACCATCTTTTTCTTCCATGGCAAGGTCAAAACCAGCGATAATGGTATGGAAGAATGGTGAAGTATTGAAGAATTGAGTATGAACTTTCATCATTTCTTTCAATTCAGGAGTTCCATCCCCATACATTTTACGCAATTGAGGCAAGATCATGTAAAGGTAACCAGAAGCTTGCATACGTTCGTAGTTCCAACCTAATTGGAAAGTAAACAAGCTACGTTTGTTGATTTGATTAAAATCTTCTTTTGTTAGTTTGTAATTAGAATTCGTCATCTTCGATTTCCCCACTTTCTGATGGTGTAGAAGGTGCTGCTACAGCTACTTTTTGGCTATTTTTGAAGTGAAGCACTGCAAGGAAAATACCTACGATAGAGATACCAATCATAGACAATCCTTTGAAGTTGTTCACGAAACCAATTTTTTCAGCAACTTCAGCAGGAAGAGTACCTACGATACCAGCAACAGCGCCACCAAGACCTGTTACATATGAGTAAAGAACAGTCAACATAGCTGTCAAACCGAATCCCATAGCAAGATAGTGAAGGTTACGTTTAACTGGAAGGTAACGAAGCAAGATTGCAAATCCAAGACCTGGAAGCATACGTCCTGCGAGTGTCAAACCATCTGCAATCCATTGGTATTCTGTCACTAAGTCTACTACGCCTTGTACAAATTCACCACCAAAAGCAAGCGCAAAGAAGACTGGAAGGGCACGAGATAGAGCCCAAGGAATCGCACCAAGCAAGTAGTTGCGTTCAATACCTTTATAGTCAAAGCGTTCGATGGCAGCATCCACACGGTGAGCGAAGAAGGTAGTAGTCATACGTCCAAGAACGTCGAAGTAAGTCAAGAGAGCTGCTACTGGTACAGCGATTGTAGTAATTGCAAGCGGTGCATCAATTCCTTGTGAAACAGAGAAGGCTGTCGCAAGAACCGCACCAGAAGTTGCGTCGATACGAGAAGCACCACCGAAGGTACCAACCCCAAGAACGAACAGTTGCAAGTTACCACCGATAAGCAAACCAGTAGTCACATCTCCCATGATTAAACCAGTAATGAAACCAGCAAATACAGGGGAACCTGCAGATGAAACGATCGTCAACTCATCACAGATTTGATAAGCTGAGTACAAAGTGAGAAGTAAAATTTGCCACCATTGTATCATAACAATGACCTCCTAAAAATTTTTTCCTATTTTAATAAGCTCAAAAAGTCTGAAATTGGATCATTTGGAACCATTTGAGCAGTAAGTTTAACACCTTTTTCTGCCAGTTTGTGGAAATCTTCCACATCCTTGTCTACTACGTTGATAGAACGTGTAATAGAACGAGTTTCTGGTGTTTGAGACATATTCCCAACATTGAGGGTTTCAAGTGGTACACCTGCTTCGACCAAGCCAAGGAAGCGGTCTGGTTTACGAGCCACGATAAAGAGACGTTGGCTATCGTACTTACCAGCAAGAATATTGGCTGCGGCTTTCTCAACTGGCAAGATACTGAGCTTCACACCTGGTGGTGTCGCAAGTTTCAAACCACTCTTTTCAATATCGTTGTTGACAACTTCGTCGTCTACAACCATAATGCGTGAAACATTTAGTTTTCCAGCCCAAAGATTGGCTACTTGTCCGTGGATCAAACGTCCATCGATACGGCATCCTACAATTGTCATAAGTTTTCCCCCTTTATGTGTTTTAGTGTAGGTTTACGAGTTAAATGAATCCCTTCTTTATATTGGCCCTCTGTTTCAAAGATAATGATGCGGTTGGCACCTTCCTTGAGGAAGCTATGAGGAATATAAAGCGAGAGAGTAGGGCCGACGTTCCAAAAACGTCCTAGATTCTGCCCATTGACAAAGGCAACTCCCTTACCAAACTCAGACAAGTCTAGGTAAGTATCTTTGGGCTCTTGGACTGTAAAGTCATAAGCGTAAAAGGCTGGTTGTCCTTGAGTCCATCCTTTTGAAAAATCAATTTTATCAGGATTATCTAGTGGAAGTGGATAGTGTTTCCAGTTTAGTAAGAAGTGCAAATCCTTACAAACCCCTGTCCGAATTCCCTTACGTTGCGTATCTGCTAAGAACTTATGTCCATAGTTGACACGCCCCATATTTTCTATCAATATGTCAATCCTAGATAACGCTTTCTTTTCGCCTTGATAAAAAATATCTTCCCCAATCTCTGTCTGATATTGGGTTTTAATCCACTGACCATCGACATAAAGCTGAGCCCTATCTCGACCATCAATGATACGAAGTCTTTCTTCTTCTGCATCCCAGTTTGTTTCTGTTCGATAGAGTAGGTAGCCATAGCTTTGTCCCAACTCCTCCATCTTTTTAGGATAGAGACTTTCTATCGGACTTGACAAGCTATCTAAGGTTTCAAACAAGGAAACTTTTTCAACTAGTGGAATAGCATCCAACTCCATACTCTCTTTGTAGAGTGGTTCCAACTGCGGATACTCTGGAAAATGTGTTGCCATCATCTTCTTGACCGCCAGATATTTAGCAGTCGGATTTCCTTCTTCATCCAGAAGGGCATCATAATCATATGATGTAACTTGTGGCAAGTCCAAAGTTCCTCGAGCCGAACAACCATTCATGAAGCCAAAGTTTGTACCACCGTGGAACATGTAGAGATTGATAGAGCCTTGTTCCAAAACCTCTCGAACTGCATCTGCCAATTCTTTTGGATCCCGTGTGATAATCGGTTCTTTCCAACGATTGAACCAGCCATCCCAGAACTCCATACACATGAGCGGCCATTTCTTACCATGCTCATCAAAGAATTCCTGCATCTGTGAAAAGTTGTAAGGTGCCTTAGAACCAAAGTTTCCTGTTACAAAGAGGTCATCTTCGATTAAGGTTCCAGCTTTTAGAGTAGCTCTCCATGGACCATCTGACGTAAAGAGGGGACAGGTTACGCCACGCTCTTCCATTAGCTGTCGAATTGCTCTCAGATAATCCTTATCTTCTCCGTAAGAACCATACTCATTTTCAACCTGCATCATGAGGATATTGCCACCATTGTCCAACAGATGTGGAACCAATCGTGGTAAGAGCTGGTCATAGTAGCGACCGACAGCCTCAATATAGGCTGGATCTGATGAACGAATCCTCATATCTTTGGTTAAGAGCCAAGCTGGTAAACCACCGAATTCCCATTCCGCACAGATGAAGGGTGACGGACGAACGATAGCGTAGAGACCTAAATCCTGTGCCGTCTGGAGAAATCGCTCTAAATCCAGAGCCCCTTCAAAGTGAAACTCGCCCTCACGAGGCTCGTGTAAATTCCAAGCCACATAAGTCTCTACCGTATTAAAGCCAAGAGCCTTCAAGTTATAGAGCGAATGATACCAATCTTCTGGAGGAACCCTAAAATAATGAATGGCGCCAGATAAAATCTTAAATGATTTTCCATCAAGATAGAAATCATCTCGTATCTCAAATCGTGTCATAAAACTACCTTCTGACCGCGAAAGTTTACGCTTTCATTTGTTGTTATAGTAATTATAAACCAATCTGTTTGAATTGTCAATAGAAATTGTCGGAATATTTGCTAGAATTTTACTATTATACACACGTTCAATTAGTTTCAAACATTTTCAGACCCATTTCAAACGCTCTTTCAATTCGGAATAGATAACCTAAAATAATTTTGTATAAAATACATTTATAAAATACGTGCAATGCCTATGTAGCTTAATTTTTCAAACTATTTTTCTAATTTTTTATTCAAAAGACTACTATTTTTTTCGCTTTTATGGTAAAATTTTCTGTGGAGAAGGAAAATAGAGGTAAAAATATGGCAATTCCCAAATATCAATACATAAAAGACGAATTAAAAAATAAAATCATCTCTGGGCAGTTTAGCAGTGGAGATAAATTTTACACTGAAGCAGAGCTCATTTCAATGTACGATGTTAGCTCCATTACAGTTGTCCGCGCCTTAAACGACCTTGCTAAAGATGGCTATATTGTCCGCCAACAAGGAAAAGGAACCTTCGTTTCACGCGCACGCAAACACAAGCTTGTAGAGTTTTCAGATATTGAACTCTTTAATGCTAAAGATGATAAGGTAACTGTTCTTTCAATTGAACGCGGAAACAAGCTCGTTTACTTGGAAAAATTGGGTCTACGCGGCGATCAATTCTACTACAAGATTGAACGTATCCGCGAATCAAACGGTGTCGTTTATATCTACCATACATCCTACATCCCAGAACAATATATCAACGCAAATTATCCAAACCTTGAATACTATAGTTCTATCTATAATCGTTTCAAGTTAGACTACCACATTCACATGAATGATGAACACTTTGAAGAAATCAATGAAATAGTCTTTCCAACTCCAGAACATGCGGCTTCAGTCCTCGGAGTCGATGAACAATTTCCTACTGTCCTACAAACTAAAATCACCAAACTCGAATCAACTGGTCAAGTTTTAGGATACAGTGAAACTTACAAACGATCTGATTATTACAAGATTAAATTCATCTCATGTGACCGTGATCACTAAGAAGAAAGCCTGAGCCTAATCGCTTGGGCTTTTTCTATGATTATTATATGACATAGTAGATTGAAATAGAATATGGATAAATCGATTAGGAAATTCAAATCAATTTCTAGTAATATTTTAGAAGTCACAGTATATATTCTATATTCAACATATTATAAAATATTGGTTATTTTTTTCAAAAGCACTTTAATAAAAAAGAAAAATCGAAGTTCTGCTACTCCTATAAATGGAGTAATAGAAATTCGATTTTTTCTAATTATCCTAATCCAAGACGTTCAAAAATATCATCCACTCGTTTGGTGTAGTAAAGAGGGTTAAAAATCTCATCGATTTCTTCTTGTGTGAGGCGTGATGTTACTTCTGAATCTGCTTCAAGAAGTGGTTTGAAGTCCACTTGATTGTCCCAAGAATAGGCTGTTTTTGGTTGCACCAGGTCATAGGCTTGCTCACGGGTCATGCCTTTTTCAATTAAGGTCAACATAGCACGTTGGCTAAAGATAAGACCGAAAGTTGAGTTCATGTTGCGAATCATGTTTTCTGGGAAGACTGTCAAATTCTTAACAATATTTCCAAAACGGTTAAGCATGTAGTCAATCAAAATAGTCGTATCTGGGGTGATGATTCGCTCAGCTGATGAGTGTGAAATGTCACGTTCATGCCAGAGAGCGACGTTTTCATAAGCCGTAATCATGTGACCACGGATAACACGCGCCAGACCTGTCATGTTTTCAGAACCGATTGGGTTGCGTTTGTGAGGCATTGCTGAAGACCCTTTTTGTCCCTTAGCAAAGAACTCTTCTACTTCGCGTTGCTCAGATTTTTGTAGACCACGAATCTCAGTCGCCATACGTTCGATCGAAGTCGCGATGCTGGCAAGAACTGCAAAGTACTCAGCGTGAAGGTCACGAGGAAGGACCTGTGTAGAGATTTCCTGAGCACGGATGCCAAGCTTGTCGCAGACGTATTGCTCTACAAATGGTGGGATGTTGGCAAAGTTACCAACCGCACCAGAAATCTTACCAGCTTCCACACCAGCAGCCGCATGCTCGAAACGCTCGATATTGCGCTTCATTTCGCTGTACCAAGTCGCTAATTTAAGACCAAAAGTTGTCGGCTCAGCATGCACACCGTGGGTACGACCCATCATGATGGTAAACTTGTGCTCCTTAGCCTTATCAGCGATGATGTTGGTGAAGTTTTCAAGGTCACGACGGATGATGTCGTTGGCCTGCTTGTAGAGGTAACCGTAGGCCGTATCTACCACATCGGTAGAAGTCAAACCATAGTGGACCCACTTGCGCTCTTCACCAAGAGTCTCAGAGACCGCACGCGTGAAAGCCACCACATCGTGACGAGTTTCCTGCTCGATTTCAAGAATACGGTCGATGTCAAAGTCCGCTTTTTCACGGATCAAAGCCACATCTTCCTTAGGGATTTCCCCCAACTCAGCCCATGCCTCGTCAGCCAAGATTTCCACCTCAAGCCAAGCACGGTATTTATTTTCTTCACTCCAAATGTTCGCCATCTCAGGGCGAGAGTAACGGTTGATCATGTTGTTTCTCCTTAAAAATCTTTTTTATCTATGAGGCTCAGGAAACTTTGCATTATTAGATGCTAAATTAGGGTTTGTAGAAAATAAAATTAGGAAGTAATAATCCTTTGATTACTCTAATCAGCTATCATGCAAACTTCAACCATTGCAATAAGTCAAATGGTATGATTCTCTTATTCTAAAATCTCACACTTCCATTGTTCAAGTCTATTTTCCGCATTTGATACACCCTCTAAATGTTTTAAAACATGTAAATCATCTAAAAGATAAAGTAAAACTAGTAAATCTCTAGCTGTTTTTTTTCGTTCTTCATCAGAAATGGTATCAAAGAAATCAATACTCAAAGTTTTAACCGGATCCTTAAAATGACTTTCACCGTTTAAAACCAGTCTATACATAAGATTCTCAAAATAAGTTCTGTATTCTTTATCAATTTTTTCAACAATTAAAGGATCTGTTGTTAGCTCGGCAATTCCCTTCTTATAATTAAAACTACCATAGGCTTCTAAAATTTTTCTCATTGCATTCCCAACAAAACTTTCCGAAGTAGGTGTACTATTTCCCAATGCATAACCGAAGACTATTTCAAGTAGTTCTGTATAATCGTGAGTACTAGTTTTGAATTCTTGTAATTTACCAGAAACCAATTCTAACTTCTTGTATTTAGATTTTTGTCCACCTTCCTCTTCTTTACAGGATTCCATTATCTCTTTCAAAAAGATATCAAAGTCATATATTGTTTGTTTATCATGGGTCATTAGTAAAACTCTAGTATTACTATTCCCCTTAAAAAATCTAGTTAAACAGTATTTTAAATACGAGGTTATTCCAACTTTATTTTCCATATCAAAACTAGAAATTGGATCGTCAATAACAATAAAATATTCATGACTATAAGCATCTGCTAACTCTCTCTGTTGAATTATCTCAGTAAAGAAATAACATAATGCCAGCGCATTTCGTTCCCCTACGGAAACCCTACTGGGGACCACAGACTTACCTCTTGATAACAGATAGTATTTTCCGTTTTGATTCTGTATAGCTAACCGATTTTTTGAAAAAAATATGTAATTTAAACTTTTATTAATTTCATCAACTGCAATATCTATATTAAGTTTCTTGTCTTCTAAATCAGAAATCTGCTTCTCATAATCCTTTACTCGTTTACTACTGCTATTATAATTATTTTCACAAATTGCTTTTTTATTTGTTTTCTCTTGAAACTTTTTGTATGCATCTTGAATTTCATAAAAAGCTAATTCATTATTTATTTGAAGGAGATCTACTTTTAACTTTTGAATATCCGAGATTTCTGAATTATGTTTGATAATTGCTTGGTTAATTTTTTCAATATCATGCTCTGCTTGACTTAATTCTTGAGAAAAGCTTATATTAGGTAACTCAACTATATTATATGGATTATCAATCTTCTTATCGATTATTGAGTTAATTTCGTTAAATTTAGCATTCAAAGCATTAATACTATTTTGATAAGACTGAATTAATATTGGATCTATCTGTTCATAACCAGAAAAATCTTGATTAATCTCATCAATTTTTTTACCTCTCAATGCGGATTGGTGTTCTTCGACTGCTCTTGATAGTAGTTTAGTTATGCCATTCGTGAGTTCAACTTTAACATCTTCTGATACTGATTGAGTACAGAAAGGACATTTTTTTTGATGTTCATCTTCAAAGAAATCTTTAACTTCTCTCAAATGACGTTCACCTTTTGTGGAATCAGATAATAATGTCAGTAAATACTTATCCCTAGAATTCAACTCAGGTTCTTCGATTTTTTCAGACAATAAAGTTGATAATTCATTGCTATCAAAATTAATATCAGGTAAAGATAGTTCATTATTTATAGTAACTGCGGAATCTCTTATTGAAAAATATCTAGCTTTTTTATTGTTGAATTCAACCTCTAACTCATTTTTATCTAAGATTGGTTGTAAATCAACAAAATTTTGAAAGGTATTATTATGAACGGGAGATGCAGCTCGATTTCCTTTTATCTCCCTATCTCTTTCGGCCCAGTTGCCTACTCCTTTCAAAGAATCTGTCATTTCCTTTTTCCAAAAGTCTGGAGATTTTTCATTTTTTTCATCTAAATATTCTTCATATTCAGCATAATAATCTTGAGATTCAATTTGTGATTCTGATAACTGCGTTCTTAATCTATCCAGTTCCTCATCGATATCAACCTGTTCACCTAAAATTACAATTGTATCTAACCCTTCTTGAGCAATTTTGACTTTCTGATCAACATAGTGTTCATTGAAAACAAATATCGATTTTCGTTCAGTATCACTAAGTACAATATTATTATTATTTTTATCAATAAATGATACTCTATCTGTTCCAAACTCACCATTTTTTAATTGATTTATTCCTCGAGCAATGGTACTTTTCCCTGAACCATTCCTTCCAAACAATAAACTTGCCCTATCGTTTTGTACTGGATTTGTTCCCTCAAAATTTCCTTCAAAGAGTTCTAATTTTGTTTCATCTTCAAAAATACCTGATTTTATATTAATTCCTTTAATTTTTTCAAACATTTTTTCTTTAGACCCCTCTCCCCTAAAACTCTCCCACACTATCTGGTTCATCACTAAATAAAGTCACATGTCCCATCTTGCGGTTGTGCTTCGCTTCTATTTTACCATACATGTGGAGGTGGGCGCTTGGATTTTCTGTGACATATTTTTCAGCAGCTTCGACATGCTGGCCGAGGACATTGAGCATGACGGCTGGAGCATGCAGTTTGATAGCTGGCAATGGTGCCCCCAGAACACCCAGAATATGGGCATCAAACTGGGAGAAGTCGCAAGCTTCAATAGAGTAGTGCCCAGAGTTGTGTGGTCGTGGGGCAATCTCGTTGACAATGATATCATCAGCTGTCGCAAACATTTCCACGCAAAGGGTTCCAGACAAGTTGAGTTGCTCAGCGATTCTCACTGCCATAGCTTTGGCTTTCTCGGCTAAACTTTCAGAAATGCGAGCAGGCACAATAGTTTTTGAAAGGATATTGTTTCGGTGGATATTTTCCTGAACTGGGAAAACCGTCACGTCCTTGCCATTTCCTGATACAATGACAGAAATTTCAAGGTCAAAATTGACAAATTCTTCCAAAACACAGTCTGCTGAATCGGCTAGTGCATTGGCTTCTTCCAAGTCTTCTGCCGAGCGAATGACCTTTTGTCCATGGCCATCATAACCACCTGTTGCCGTCTTGAGGACATAGTTTTTCGACAGGTCGATATCTGCCAAGTCTTGGCTAGAAGTCACAACCTTGTAAGGTGCTACAGTGACTTGAGCCTTGTTTGAGAGGAAGTCTTTCTCAAAGATCCGGTTTTGGGAGATGCGAAGCAGGTCGGTCCCTTGAGGGAGTTGCCCATCCTTGATAACAGCATCAAGACCGTCAGCATCTACATTCTCAAATTCATAAGTCAGGACATCGCAACGCTCAGCTAGCTGACGAAGGGCATCCACATCGTTATAAGGCGCCACAATGATTTCCGCCACACGAGAGGATGGGCAATCCGCAGCAGGATCCAGCGCGATAACCTTGTGCCCCATGTAGATAGCAGAAATGGCCATCATCTGACCAAGCTGACCGCCACCGATAATTCCGATTGTTTTAGATGAGCTCATTTGTCGACTCCTCTGCGATTTTTCCTTGTTCTTCTGCGAAAGCTGCCAAAGCTGTCGCGATAGCTTGATCCTCTACTGAAAGAAGACGGAGGGCGAAGAGAGCCGCATTTGTCGCACCAGCTTCACCGATAGCCATTGTCGCAACAGGCACCCCACCCGGCATCTGAACGATAGAATAGAGTGAATCCACTCCACTAAGAGCACGAGATTTGACTGGCACACCAATGACTGGAAGGGTTGTTTTAGCAGCGACCATACCTGGCAAATGGGCTGCACCTCCAGCACCTGCGATGATAACCTTGATGCCACGACTACGAGCTTCTTCGGCATGCTTGAACATGAGGTCAGGTGTACGGTGGGCAGAAACAACTTTCTTTTCGTAGGCTACACCGAAGCGGTCTAGGACTTCTGCTGTTTTTTGCATGGTTGCCCAGTCGGATTTTGAGCCCATGATAATGGAAATTACGGGTTTCATTTCTTCTCCTTTTTCCTGTTTTTCAACAATCACCTTAGGTTGTGAGGGACGGCAGCAGCCATCAAAGGTGTCTCATGCCTAAATTGGAAGCCCAAGGTCTTCTAATTTCCCTGAACGGCGGCGATTGTTCTATATTAGCTCGCTAACGCTCGCAAACCATACGGTCATTAACGTATTTTGTGAATTTTTATTTTTCTTTTTGATAATCGTCTAATGTAGTGCGGACGTAAGCGACCGCCTAGGGCGTTCCATTACTAAAACTGGAGCCTAGGTCTCCAGTTTTCCGCTCCTAGTAGCAAAGCTACTAGGAGTTCCACTACTGCGACGATTATTCTATTTTGGCTCGCTTTCGCTCGCCATAACAAAGTTAGTATCTGTTAATCTTTTATCGCCTTGCTTCCGATATCTGTTCGGTAGAAGAGGCCTTCTGTTTTTTGTTGGGAGAGTTCTTTATAAATACTATCTTGAGCTTCTTTAACGGTCTCTGCTGTGGTGACGAGCATATAGATCCGTCCACCGTTTGACAGCAGTGCTCTGCTATTTTCAGCAAACTTAGCCCCTGCATAATAGGTGATAATGTCGCCCTCTGTTTTTGCTGGCAATTCAACACCTTTTTCATAGTCTAGCGGGTAACCGTTGGATGCGACAACCACACCCAGAGTCACGCCCTTGTCCTTCCAGGTGATATTTGGCTCCTTGCTATCCAGAATATCCGTGATATTTTTCGCAAAATCAGAAGTTAGGCGAGGTAGAATAATTTGCGTTTCGGGATCTCCGAACCGAGCGTTGAACTCGATGACTTTAGGACCTTCTGCTGTCAGGATAAGCCCTGCGTAGAGGATGCCAAGATACGGACGGCCTTCTTTGATCATCCCTTCAAGAACTGGCTTGACAATAGTCTCAACCGCTGTGTCAACTACACTCTGTGGCAAGTGTGGAACTGGCGCATAGGCACCCATACCACCCGTGTTAGGCCCTTTGTCGCCATCATAGGCACGTTTGTGGTCTTGCGCTGTCGGCATGATATAGAACTTGTCGCCATTGACAAAGGCAAAGAGTGAAAATTCCTCTCCTTCAAGGAATTCCTCAATAACTACACGTGCACCTGAGTCACCAAACTTATTGTCCAAAAGCATCTCATGAGCGGCTTCGACCGCTTGCTCAACCGTCTCAGCAACGACGACACCCTTCCCAAGCGCCAAGCCATCCGCCTTGACCACGATAGGAGCTCCCTGCTTTTCGATATAGGCCTTGGCTTCCTCAAAGTCCGAGAATGTGCCATAGGCTGCTGTCGGAACGCCATATTTGACCATGATTTCCTTAGCAAAATCCTTGGACCACTCCAGCTCAGCTGCCAATCTTGTCGGACCAAAGGCTTTGAGACCAGCTGCATGGAAATCATCCACGATACCAGCCGCAAGGGCGTCATCTGGCCCTATAAAGGTCCAAGCAATATCGTTGGCTTTTGCAAACTCAATCAATTTAGAATGTTCGGAAATAGAGATATTTACCAATTTCAGACCATCCAGAGTCATACCGTCATTCCCAGGAGCTACAAAGACTCTTTCAACCCCTTTTGATTCAAGTAACTTTTTAGCAATCGCATGCTCACGACCACCCGAACCGACAACAAGCAGTTTCATTTCTCAACCTCTTTCGCGAATTATTTACTAACATTATATCACAAACGTTCGTTTTAATCTTGTTTCACTCCGCATTTTTACGCAAAAAAGGAAAGAAACTGTTTTCTTCCCTTTAGTGTTCTTAATGTCTAAAATGTCTCACTCCTGTGAAGACCATGGTCAAGCCATATTTGTCAGCAGCTTCGATAGACTCTTGGTCACGGACGGACCCACCTGGCTGGATGATAGCCTTGATACCTGCTTTGGCGATTTCTTCCACGTTATCCGCAAATGGGAAGAAGGCATCCGAAGCAAGAACAGCGCCGTCAAGACGGTCTTTGGCTTGGTCAATGGCAATACGAACAGAGGCCACACGGTTGGTTTGACCTGGGCCAACACCCAGTGTCATGTGGTCATTGGTGATGATGATACCATTTGATTTGACGTACTTGATAGCTTTCCAAGCGAACTCAAGAGCAGTCGCTTCTGTCTCAGTTGGCTGGCGTTTGGTCACCACTTGCCAGTCAGCTGGGCTTTCTTTGACCACGTCTTGGTTTTGCACCAGAAGTCCACCGACAACACCTGTGTATTCTGCTTCCACTTCGCTGGCATCTTGAGCATCAAATGGCAAGGCAAGGATACGCAAGTTTTTCTTTTTATTGGTCAAAATGGCTAGCGCTTCATCCGTATAGCTTGGTGCGATGATGATTTCAAGGAAAATGCCGTGCATCTTTTCAGCTGTCGCAGCATCCACCTCACGGTTGAGAACGACAATCCCACCAAAGATAGACACTGGATCAGACTCATAAGCGTAGTCCCAAGCAGTCTCAATGTTATCAGCCTGACCAATACCGCATGGATTCATGTGTTTTAGAGCCACAACGGTTGGACGGTCTTTGAAATCACGAATAATACGAATGGCAGCATCCGCATCGCGGATATTGTTGAATGACAATTCCTTACCGTTAAGCTGTTTGGCTGATGCAATGGAGTAATCAGTCGGCAAAGCTTTCTGGTAGAAGTCCGCATCCTGCTGGGGATTTTCCCCATAACGCATAGCTTGTTTTAGGTCATAGGTCAAGGTCAACTTTTCAGGTTTGCTTTCGCCCACTTGAGCTGTGAAGTATTCTGCAATCAAAGCGTCATAAGCCGCTGTGTGACGGAAAACCTTGGCTGCCAAACGTTGACGCGTTTCGTAAGTCGTTTCACCATTGGCTGACAACTCGTCCAAAACCACTGTATAGTCAGCAGGGTCTACCACAACCGTCACGCTGGCATGATTCTTCGCTGCTGAACGAAGCATAGATGGCCCACCAATATCAATATTCTCCACAGCATCAGCGTACGTCACGTCTGGTTTGAGAATCGTTTCCTTGAAAGGATAAAGGTTGACCACTACAAGGTCAATAAGCTCAATTTGGTTCTCATTGGCTGCTTCCAAGTGACTATCCAAGTCACGACGAGCCAAAAGTCCCCCGTGAATATTTGGATGAAGGGTCTTGACACGACCGTCCATCATTTCTGGGAAGCCAGTCACATCATCGATAGCAATGGTGTCTACCCCAGCATTATCAAGGGCAACCTTAGTTCCACCTGTCGAGATAATCTCCCAACCAAGTTTTTTAAGTTCTTGGGCAAATTCAACAATACCCGCTTTGTCTGAGACGCTGATTAAGGCTTTTTTCGTCATTCTATTCCTCTTTCTTTAAGTCCAAGCGCATAGCGACTTCGTTATTTTCTTCTATAAATCCTGTTTCCTGAAAACCAAGACTAGTCAGCAGGTGCTTCATTTTTTCATTTCCAACCACATAATCTGCAACAATATGACTGCAAGCTCTATCCATCTGGGCCTCTTTGATTAGAACTTCCAAGGCTTTTCGACCATAACCTCTTCCTTGGTACTGCTGGCCAATCATTATCCGCCAGATAAAGTATTCCGCTTCATCCTTGTCTATCTCCAGCAGGAGAAAACCAACTACAAGCTCATTCCAATAAATTGCCATTGGAAACACATCCCCATTCTCTCGGTAGAGCCATGCGTCAGCTAAAGAGCGTACATTTGGAGCCACGAAACGTGCTCGTTCATCAGCTTCAGATATTTTCAAATCCAGCACTGCCTGAAAACTACTCTCATCTACTAATTTTATCTCAATCATTTTTTCTCCTTTTGAATAAATAGGGTTTTGAGGTGATTAAAGACTAATCTAACTCATATAAAAGGTAGTTATCAAAATTTATGATTCCTTTGAGATAATCTCGGTCTGCTTTAGACAACTCAAATTCTGGAAAAGTCGCAATTAAACTGGACAAATAAAAATAATTGGGATGCCTACGATAAGAAAAACCTGATTGACCGAATTTCCCTTGACAAAAATCATAGGCAAGTTTTAATTCTTGACTTGTGACACCGTCTAAAATTTTATCTAACTCTGAAAGCTGACTTTTATCAGTATTTTCTATCATAGCTTTCACTGTATTTACTAAAACAAAAAGAAAATCATTAGTATTATCCAGTAGGATTGGTCTGTTAGATAACTTATTCTTTAACTCCATATAGTATTGGTCCATAATCATTTCTTCCTCTCCGCTCCCAAACTATCCAACACCTCTGGATATAGTTTGTACTCTATTTCATGGATGCGAGTCTCGAAAGTATCTAGGGTATCCCCTTCAAGCCGCGGTACACGCACTTGTTTGATAATCTTTCCTGTATCCACACCTGAATCCACCCAGTGAATGGTCACACCAGACTGATTCACACCAGCATTCCAAGCATCCTCAATCCCATGAGCTCCTGGAAATTCTGGCAAGTAGGCTGGATGAATGTTGATAATCCGACCTTCATAAGCCGCCAATAAGGTTGGCCCAACGATTTTCATGTAGCCTGCTAGACAAACCAAGTCAATCTGGTGTTCTTCCAAAAGTTCGACAAGGGCCACTTCGTAGTCTGCCTTGCTCTCAAACTCCTTGAGTTCAAAAGCATAGGACAGAACGCCGAGCTTGTCTGCACGTTCGAGCACATAGGCGTCACGATGGTCTGAAAAGACAAACTCCACTGGAAATTGTTCCGCTATCACCTGAAAATTTGAGCCATTACCAGAGGCAAAAACCGCTATTTTTTTCATTTGATGATGACACTTTCGTTTTCTTTCTTGACGATGCGACCAATTTCATAGACTGGTTCAGCCAACAATTCCTTGACACGACTTACATTTTCAGGGCTAACTGCAAACATAAGTCCCACACCCATATTGAAGATTTCAAACATTTCTTCGTGTTTGATCTGACCGTATTTTTCAAGGGCTTTGAAAATTGGAAGCACGGGAACCTTGTCTTCTTCAATCTCAGCAGCCAAGTCAGCTGCAAACATGCGAGGGACATTTTCGATAAAGCCACCACCAGTGATGTGGGCAATGCCGTTGACCAACCCTTCCTTGATGAGTGGCAAAACAGCCTTGACATAGATACGAGTCGGCTCAAGAAGAACTTCCTTGAGTTGCTTGCCTTCCAATTCTGGAAGGACTTCCTCACCTGTGTAATCCGCAAAGACACGACGGACGAGAGAGTAACCATTGGAATGAATCCCACTTGAAGCAAGTCCGAGAAGAATATCTCCTTCTGCCACCTTCGAACCGTCAATGATTTGAGATTTTTCAGCCACACCGACCGCAAAACCAGCCAAGTCATAGTCATCTTCGTCGTACATGCCAGGCATTTCAGCCGTTTCCCCACCAATGAGAGCAGCGCCTGCCTGCACACAACCTTCTGCCACACCAGCAACGACTTGCTCTAGCTTAGCTGGTTCATTCTTGCCAGTTGCGACGTAGTCAAGGAAATAGAGGGGCTCCGCACCTGCAGCGATAATGTCATTGACACACATGGCAACACAGTCCTGACCGATGGTATCGTGCTTGTCGTACTTGATGGCAAGCATGAGCTTGGTTCCGACACCGTCAGTCCCTGAAATCAAGACGGGCTCTTTGACCCCAGTCTTTGAAAGGTCAAACATGCCACCGAAACCACCAAGAGCTCCCATGACACCTGCACGCTCCGTACGAGCCACGTGCTTTTTAATCCGTTCAACAACTTCATAACCCGCTTCAACATCCACACCAGATTGAGCGTACGCATTTTTATTTGCCATTTTATTTTTCCTTTTCTTTTTTTGGGAAAGACTGCGACGTATTTTTAGATAAACAATTATTTTATCTAAAAATACTAGTCAGGGCTCTAGCTTTGATCCTATAAGACAAAGCGTCTACTGACAAATGCTCTAGCTTTTAGTCAATAGTGAGACGTGAAGTATAAGCATTCTTATTTGTCATTTTTATATTCCTTTTCTTTAATGGAGGATCTATTGTCTATTTGTAAAAACTGGTCTTTTCTTCCAAACTTCTACGATAGTCTTCTTCATAGTCATAGAGAGGCGTTGGGTAATCACCATCAAAATAAGCGACACAGAGACCACCATTCGGCGCATCTGTTTCAATCCCAATGGATTCAATCAAGCCATCAATCGAAAGATAGGTCAGACTGTCCGCACCAATGATTTGGCGAGTTTCTTCAACCGTATGATTGGCCGCAATTAGCTCCTGACGGGTCTGGATATCAATTCCATAGAAGCATGGATAAGCTAGCGCTGGACTTCCAATAGCAACGTGAACCTCAGTCGCACCCGCTTCCTTCAAGAGCTGAACGATACGACGAGAGGTTGTTCCACGTACAATAGAGTCATCAATCATAACCACACGCTTGCCTTTTACAACACCAGAAACAGCAGATAGTTTCATCCGCACCCCTTGCTCCCGCAATTCTTGAGTCGGTTGGATAAAGGTACGTTGGGTGTATTGGTTCTTGATAAGTCCCATTTCATTTGGTAGCCCGGACTCTTCCGCAAATCCCATAGCCGCGCTGAGGGAAGAATTGGGCACACCGACCACGATATCCGCCTCATGCTTGAATTCACGCGCCAATTGGGCACCCATACGTTTGCGAGCCGTATGGACATTGACACCGTGGATATTAGAATCAGGGCGAGCAAAATAGATATACTCCATAGAACAGATTGCTAACTGGGTATCATCTGTATAGCTATCATACTGGATGCCCTTGTCATCAATGATCACAATCTCACCTGGCTTCAAATCACGAATCCACTCTGCACCAATGACCTCAAAAGCACAAGTTTCAGAGGAAACCACCACCGCTCCGTTGGCCATTTTCCCGATAGAAAGCGGACGGAAACCATTGGGGTCAAGAGCCGCAATCAACTTGTCCTCAAACAGCAAGATATAGGCAAAACCACCTTTGACAAGGCTGAGCGCTTCCTTGATTTTGCCCATCAGGCTAGGATTGTGACTCCGACGAATGAGGTGAGCCAAGATTTCCGAGTCCGAAGTCGCGCTGAAAATTGCTCCTCTTTGTTCCAGTTCTTTCTTGAGAGAGGCTGCATTGGTCAGATTCCCATTATGAGCCAAGCCAAACTGCATATCGTGAAAACGGAAAAGGAAGGGCTGGATATTATCTACAGAAGCTTCGCCAGCAGTCGCATAACGGACGTGACCAATCGCACCAGTTCCTGTCAATTTATCTAAGTTAGCAGGATTTCTGAAGACTTCTGATAGAAGACCCATATCGCGATGCCGCTTTAGTTTCCCTTGGTCATTGGAGAGGATTCCTGCCCCCTCCTGACCACGGTGCTGAAGACTGTGGAGACCAAAATAGGTTAATTTAGCAGCATCTGGATGCCCCCAGATACCGAAAACACCACATTCTTCATTAAGAGATTTTACTTCGTATGTCATTTTTTATACCTAATTTTCATTTGCAATCATCAAGAGATAAATCTACATGACTTTTACATTACTGATACTATCTATTAGAAAATCTGCAAGTCTTATTTTCCAGTGAAATATTTAACCGCTGACGCGAACAGGTGCTGGTCTTTGCTACCTGGGATATTTTGGAAAAGACCGTCTTCATAACGTTCTGAGTGGCCCATCTTACCGATGATTTGGCCGTTCTTGCTGGTAATTCCTTCGATGGCATGGACTGAACCATTTGGATTGTACTTAGAATCCATACTTGGTTTTCCGTCAAAGTCAACGTATTGACTGAAAATTTGTCCGTTGTCACGGAGCTCTGCAAATTCCTCAGCCGTCACGACAAATTTCCCTTCACCGTGTGAAACAGGGATAGCATGAATCTCACCAACTTCCACTCCAGCAAGCCATGGTGAGTTGGTATTGGCAATACGGGTTTCCACCATCTTGGCCACGTGTTGGTTGGCATCATTGTAGAAGAGGGTTGGGCTCGTACTGCTTGCATCTTCAAAGTTTCCGTATGGAAGAAGACCTGATTTGACGAGGGCCTGGAATCCATTACAGATACCAATAATCAAGCCACCACGAGCGATAAAGCTATCAATAGCAGCACGCACTTTTTCATTAAGCAGGATGTTGACGATAAACTTAGCTGAACCATCTGGCTCGTCCGCAGCTGAGAAACCACCTGCAAAGAAGAGGATGTTAGCCTTGCCGATGTTGTCAACCATGGTTTCAACTGACTTGACAATGGATTCTTCATTCAAGGTCACAAATGGCACTAAGTTAACCTCTGCACCTTCTTTCTCAAAGGCCTTAGCTGAGTCATACTCTGAGTTGGTTCCTGGGAAGACTGGGATATAAACCACAGGTTTTTCAACATTTTCTTTGGCTTTAATCACAACATCTGATACCACAGCTGGTACTTCAGCCAGTTCTTTGGCTTGAGTAAATTCTGTTGGGTAAACTTCTTCCAATTTGCCTTGGAAGGCACTGTCAAGTTTGTGTCCATCTAGCTTCACACCGTTGACAAGGAGTGTAAAGTCTGCTTTCGTTTGACCGATTTTCTCTACTCCTGCAATTTCTTCAGGAGATGTGAAGACAAATCCGCCCAATTGTGCTGTCAAAGAACTTTCAAGTTCAGGCAAGGTCACCTCTGCACCGATATGATTTCCAAAAGTAGCAAGAGCCAAACTTTCAAGCACACCACCGTATTTAACAGCTGAAGCTGCTGTTACTTTGTGAGCCTTTTGAAGGGCTTCAAACTGAGCAAAGTTAGACTTAATCAAGTCAAAATCAATTTCTGCAGAGAGGGCTTGACCTGGGATGTAGTAGATATTTTCACCAGCAACCTTGAACTCAGGAGAAAGCACCTTCCGGCTATCTGCTGTTGTCACCCCAAAAGCGACCAAGGTTGGCGGTACTGTCAATTCTTCAAAAGTACCAGACATGGAGTCCTTACCACCGATAGATGGCAAACCAAGCTGAATTTGTGCCTCGATAGAACCTAGGAGAGCTGCTACTGTCTGACCGAAACGCTCTGCTTGCTTGTCCATCCGCTCAAAATACTCTTGGTAAGAGAAACGAGCCTTAGACCAGTTGGCACCAGCAGCCACCAAACGAGCAGTTGCTTCAATCACCGCATAGGCAGCACCGTGGTATGGAGACCATTCAGCTACATATGGGTTGAATCCTTGAGCCATGACTGACGCAGTATGAGTCACACCGTGTTGAACTGGTAATTTCTGCACAGATGCCTCAGTTGGTGTGAGTTGGTAACGACCACCAAGTGGGTGATTAACCGTTGAGCGTCCAACAGAGCAGTCAAAGATAGTCTGTAATCCTTTTTGACTCGCATGATTCAAATCAGATAGAACCGCAAGGGTATCAACTTCAAGTGTGTTAGCAGATGTTTGACGTTCTTCTGGAAGCTTGACATCTTTGTCCACAACTTTAGCATCGACAACCACGCGCACACCATTGGTATCAAGGAAACGGCGTTCCAAGTCGACAATCGTTTCGCCATTCCAGTGCATAACTAGATTTGGTTTTTCCGTCACTGTCGCCACGACAACAGCGTCAATATTTTCTTTGTTACATTCTTCAACAAAGGCATCTGCGTCTTCAGGACGAACCACGACTGCCATCCGTTCTTGAGATTCAGAGATGGCAATTTCGGTACCATTCAAGCCCTGGTATTTAAGAGGCACCTTGTTGAGGTCGATTTCAAGACCGTCTGCTAATTCACCAATAGCTACACAGACACCACCAGCGCCAAAATCATTTGATTTTTTGATAAGGCGAGTCACATCGCCATTACGGAACAGACGTTGAATCTTGCGTTCTTCGATAGCATTCCCTTTTTGAACCTCAGCTCCAGCAGTTTCCACAGACTCAACCGTTTGAACCTTAGAAGAGCCCGTCGCACCACCGACACCATCACGTCCAGTCTTACCTCCAAGGAGGATAATGACATCACCCGCTTCCGGTTTTTCACGGACAACATTGCCCTTAGGAGCCGCTCCGACAACAGCACCAAGCTCCATGCGTTTAGCCACAAAGCCTGGGTGGAAGTATTCACGAACGTAGGTTGTTGCAAGCCCAATCTGGTTTCCGTAAGAAGAATAACCATGAGCAGCTGTCTTAGAAATGACTTGTTGTGGCAATTTCCCAGCACGCGTTTCCGAAATCGGTGCTGTAATATCTCCAGCACCTGAGATGCGCATGGCTTGGTAAACATATGAGCGACCTGACAATGGATCACGAATGGCCCCACCGATACAGGTAGCAGCCCCACCAAATGGCTCAATCTCAGTTGGGTGATTGTGGGTTTCGTTTTTAAACATGAGGAGCCATGGTTCTTTCACACCATCAACGTCCACTTCGATTTCTACTGAGCAAGCATTGATTTCGTCTGACACTTCCATGTCATCCAAGCGTCCATTAGCACGCTCATAACGACCGAAAATAGTCGCCATATCCATCAAGGTTTGTGGTTTCTCCGAACGCCCCAACTCCTCACGCATGGCAATATACTTTTCATAGGTTGACTGCAATTGTTTTTGGAATTTAGAAGCTGAAAAATCAATCTGTTTCAACTCTGTCTCAAAAGTCGTGTGACGGCAGTGGTCAGACCAGTAAGTATCCAAAACCTTGAGTTCCGTCTCAGTTGGCACGCGCCCAATTGACTTGAAATAGTCTTGGATAAAGAGCAAATCATCCACTTCCATGGCCATCCCTTGTTCAGCCTTGTAGCGCGCAAAATCTTCAGCTGTATAGCTTTCAAAGAAAGTCAATTTAGGAATGGTTTTGTCTGACTCTGAAAATTCCTGCTTGGCAATCCCTGTCGTGATATCCTTGAAACGAGAATCAACTGGGTTGAGCAAGTAGTTCTTGACCGCTTCTAATTCCGTCGCATCAATGTCTTTATTGACCAAGTAAAGTTGGGCTGTATTGACTGTCACATCACTCGAACTTCCTAGTAAAAGCAAGGCTTCCTGTGAAGATGCTGCACGCTGGTCAAACTGCCCTGGCAGGCTTTCAATCGCAAAGAAAGCATAGTTGGCAAGATCCGCCTGCACAGCCGCTTCGTCCAAAACATGGTCTGTCACCTGCTCAGAGAAGATGTGTTTCTCTGCAGGCGCAAACAGGTCCTCTGCCAAGTCAAATACATCATACACTTGCACAATGCGAATACTTTTCAAGCTTGAAAGTCCCAAGTTGTGCTGGAGCTCTCTTACCAAACTCTCTGACTTGACCTGAAAATCAGCCTTTTTTTCAACAAAAATACGTTTATCCATCAATTCTTATTCCTTTATTTCAGCTCTTGCAATGTTCTCAAATGACCTTGAGAGTCTTGCAAACAGATTATTTCAATTCTTGCAACTTTTCCCAAACAGTTTCGTAAACGTCGGTTAGTTCTCCCAATCCTCTACGGAGTGAAAAGGTCTGGGGGACCTTTTCAACCTGAGTCCTTTTATTTGAGAGACGAAGGTTTTCCGTTGCAAACAGATTATCTCAATTCCTGCAACTTTTCCCAAACAATCTCGTAAACGTCGGTTAGTTCTCCCAATCCTCTACGGAAAACATCCTTATCCATGTGGTTGCCATCCGCATCCCACAGGCGGCAGTTATCTGGTGAAAATTCATCTGCCAAGATAATCTTGCCATCCTTGTCAAAACCGAACTCTAGCTTAAAGTCAATCAACTTGAGGCCAATCTCAGCAAACCAGCCTTTCAAGAGTTCATTAATACGACGGGTCTCTTCCTTCAAGTAGGCAATCTGCTGGTCATCCGCAATCTTTAGGAATTTCACATGCTCGTCATTGATAAATGGATCATCCAAATCATCATTTTTGTAGTAAAATTCAACAATCGGAGTCTCCAAGGCGATTCCCTCATCCACACCAAAACGTTTTGAAAAAGAACCAGCTGTATAGTTGCGGAGCACGACTTCCAAAGGAATAATCTCAACCTTTTTATTGAGTTGTTCCGTGTCTGAAAGTTTCTCCACAAAGTGAGTCGCCACACCAGCCGCATTTAATTTCTCAAAAATAAAAGATGAAATCTGATTATTCAACACTCCCTTGCCCGCAATCTGCTCCTTCTTAACACCATTGAAAGCAGTCGCCTGGTCCTTGTAAGTTGAAATAATAAGATTTTCATCCTCAGTTGTATAGATATCTTTAGCTTTTCCCGAATAGATCAATTGTTTTGACATTTTAAAGTTCGCCTTTCGTATTACTTGAGCACATTCTACCATAAAAAACCTAAAATTACAAGAATTTAACCGAATAAATAACGTGGTCCACTCAAAAATCATAAAGAAAAAAACCGCAAGAAAAAGATTTCTCACAGTTTTAAAATCATTTAACTCTAAAAAAACGAACATTACTCTTTGTTCAAAAATTGATCCAAATAATAACGTAGATAACTTTTCTTGCCCGTAATCATCTGCAGGCGACCTTCCACCCCGTACCGAAGTTTTGCAGCCTGCTCCGAAGTTAGATTAGTCTCCGCCTCGATTTTAAAGAAATTCCCTTTCTCAGTCTTAGTAGCCGTCGCATCAATACTTGTAATAGTAGAATCTAGGAAAAGTTGATTCTTAGCATCATGAGTCGTCGTATAGCGAACAGAATCACCGACCTTGATTCTTGCTATATCTTTTGAACTAAGATAGGCTGTGAGTTTAGCTTTCCCTTCTTTCTCCAAGGACGGATAGAGTTGGGCTAGTAGGGCACCTTCTGCAACCATGCTAGAATCACTAGTCTCAGGATTAAGATGAAGCACCCCATCCTCACTAGCCGTAATTTTCCCCTTGTCTAGAAGACTTCCCTGAACCTTCTTACCTGACTCCACCTCCAAGATTTTCTGGTCTAAAATAGTCAATTCCTGACCAACCTTAGCCAAATGTTGGGATTTAAGGGACTCTAATTGACTGCTTAACCCTGACGCATAGGCTTGCTGGGTACCTGAACCTGCATACTGGACACGGTAAGTAGCAAGACTAGATTCTAACTGAGAAAGCTGCGCTTCAACCTGCGCAACTGCCTGGGATTTAGCTTGCGGATTTTCCTCACCCTGAGACTTGTAGGACTGGTAGAGAGAGTAGGCTAGATTCTGACTGGCCAAGGAAGCACCTGTTTCAATAGCTGACTTAGCTGTTTGGTAATCGCGAATTTTAGCCTCTGTTTGACTGATGAGGTTGCCGATTTCGACTTGGGTTTGGCTAGCTGCTGCATTCTGGGACGCGATGGTCTCATTTTGTTGCGATGTACTAGCCCTAAGACTGCCTGCTTGACTGATGTAGTCGCGAAAGGTGGCTTGGTAGCCAAACTTATCCTCCTCTGGAAAGTGGTTCTCCCCTTCTTGCAGGCTCTTTTGCAAATACTCCAATTGCTTTTTTTGATCCTTGAGCATGTCCAACTGACTGGCATAAGACTCCGCTTGGACACCTTCTGCCCCTTCCTGATATTGAACCAACAGTTCTCCCTTTTTAACCAGCTTATTTTCTTCCAGATGATTGACAAGAATACGATTGTTGCTAGTTGACTGGATATTTGCCTGGATACGACTAGGCTCAACAGTAGCTCTAGTAGACAAACTCATCTCCTTCTCTGCAAATGTTGCAAAGCCAAGCAAAAACACGAGCAGAAGGGACATGGGTACAATCACCCGACTGGAAAAATTATGGTAACGACGATTATAAAACTCCGCACTTTCTAAAAATTCTGGTTTCATCCTCTCCTCTTTCTAGCTATTCACCAAATGGGCGTAAAAGCCACCCTGTGCAAGCAAATCAGCATGATTTCCTTCTTCAACAATCTTGCCCTGATCCAAGACAACAACCTTCTCTGTCCGCTCAGCAATAGTCAAGCGGTGAGCAATGAAAATCAAGGTCTTGTCTAAAGCCATAAGATTATCTACAATCCGCTTCTCTGTCAAAATATCCAAACTGCTGGTCGCTTCATCCAAAATCAAGACCGGCGCATCTGTCAAGAGAGCACGCGCCAGAGCGATTCTCTGCCGTTGACCACCTGAAATCCCTGCCCCATCCGAAGTCAATTCTGTCTGGTAATTCAGTGGCATGCGCTCAATGTCCTCCCGAATCTCTGCCAATTCAACCGCCCGTAAGATATCCTCTTGAGTCGTCCCTTCCTTGGCCCCAAGGAGAAGATTCTCCAAAATCGTTCCGTTAAAGACATAGGGCTGTTGAGGAAGGTAGTTGATATACTGACGCAGAGTCTTTTTATCAATCTGATTAAGATTGACACCACCCAGACTAATCTCTCCCTGACTTGGGTCGTAAAAATTAACCATCATCTTGGCCAAGGTCGTCTTACCTGACCCTGAAATCCCCACAAAAGCTACTTTAGAACCTTGGGGAATAGTCAAATTGATATCTGACAAGACATCTCGACCATAACCATACTTGTAGTAAACCTGCTTGAAGGACATCTCTCCCTTCATCAAGCTCAAATCCTCAACTGTTTTCTTCTCCTCAAACTCAGAAGCTACCAGATAAACCTCGTTTAGACGGTTATTGGCGACCTGCGCTGTCTGAAGCTTAGTTTGCAGATTGATGATATTTTCCAAAGGATTGGTAAAGTAAACAAGCAAGGTATTATAGGTAATCAACTGCCCCAAACTCATCTTGCCATCCATGACCAGAACAGCTCCCATCCAGAGAATGCCGACATTGAGCAAGAGATGGGCAACTTTTTTAAGAGCCTTTTGCTGACTCTCTGCTCGACTATAGGTAAAGGATTTTTTCAGATAATCCACAAATTCCTTGTCAATTTTTTGGTAACGCTGACTTTCACTGGTCAAGGACTTAATAGTCTCAATACCGTTGATGTCCTCAATGATAGAAGAAGATAAAACCGCATTGGCTTCCATGGTATCCCGATTCATCTTTTCAAACGGCTTCATAAAAGCAAATATAATCACTGTGTAGATAGGAAGCGCCAATAAGGTCATGAAAAAGAGATTGGTATTTTGTGAAAATAAAACAAGAGAAATAATGACAACCGTTGACACATCTAGGAAAATCGAAAGAATGGTCGAAGCCAGCGCATCAATGATACTGTTAGCATCTGTAAAACGAGACACGATTTCCCCTGTCCGACGTGTCGCAAAAAAGGACATAGGCAGGTGAAAAACATGCTTGATATAGGACAAAATCACATCAATCGATAAGCGTTGCCCCAAAACAAGTAAGAGATACTCCTGAGCGTAAGACAAGATCTGCTGAAGAATATAAACAATCACCAGCCCAATAGAAATAATCCCAAGCGTCGAACGCATCTGATCTGGCACATAGGTATCAATGATAGACTGCAGATAATAAGAACCCACAATGTTAATCAAGGTTACCAAGAGTGTTGCCAAAACGATATTGGCAATCAAGCCACGCTGCTTCACTAATATAGGGATAAAAGAGAGCAGACCATTCTTTTGATCCTTATGAGGCTTGTAGTCTGGACTAGGTGCCATAAACAGAGTCACTCCTGTCCATTCTTCCGCAAAACGCTCACGTGGCAGTTTGGTCAATTTCACCCCAGGATCTGGATCAGCAATATGAATGCTGTCCTTGTCCTGCCCAGTCACCACATAGTAGTGGAGCAATTTCCCTTCCTTAAGCACATGAGCAACAAAAGGAAAAGTCAAATCTGGCAAGTCAAAAAGCGTCATATCCGCCTTAATGGCCCGCGTCTCAAAACCAATCTCCTCTGCCACCTTGACCAAGCCCAAAGCCGTTGTCCCATCCATGGTTGTCTTGGCCAATTCTCGCAAGTGAGCCAAAGAATAGTAACTACCATAGTAGCCAAAGACCATGGCTAATGAAGCTACACCGCAGTCCATCTGATCCACCTGCGGACGATAGTGACGTTTCCCAAATTTCATATTCATCTCCTTTTCCTAATACTCAATGAAAATCAAAGAGCAAACTAGCCGCAGGCTGCTNNACTGACGAAGTCAGTCACATATTATACTGCAAAGCGACGTTGACGTGGTTTGAATTTGATTTTCGAAGAGTATAAACTCATCTGATAACAACTATCTTACCCCAATCCCCAAACAAAAACTGGACTTCCTCCCCAAATGCGCCTATCTCCCTCCCAACTGCACTTTTAAGATAAAAAATAGGTAGAACAAACGTCCTACCTACTAACAACATGGTATGAAAGGAAATTGATGTTTTACTGTCACCCTAGGCAAGCTTGGGACAAATAAATCATTGATAGTAATGTTTACGACATCCTATTTATTACTACAATTTCTAATGTCCCTGCTATTTCTAAGCCACCTCTGGTATGATCTATTCATGGTCAGAATAGATAACACCGTTCTAAATTACAATTCATAGTTACTCCTTTTTTTGATTCGTTACTATAAGACACCTATTCCCTATAGAGCGTCTACTATTTCAAATTTATCCATTCTTTTTTTCTTTACTTCTGTATAAAAGAATGAAGACCATCATAAATAATGCAATCGTTGGTATATTGAAATTATCAAAGCAAGTAGGTAAAGATACTTTATTCATGTCAGCTACTAATCTGATGATGATATAAGACATTGAACTAAGTAATACCATAATTTCAGGCAAAACTTTCAGTATTGATTTAACGAATTTCATATTAAACTCCAAACTATATAAATAAACACCTTAACTGCACTTTTTGGCAAAAAATAGGTAGAACAAACGTCCTACCTATTAAAAATATGGTATGAAAGGAAATTGATTTTTTACTGACACCCTAGGCAAGCTTGGAACAAATAAATCATTGATAGTAACATTTGTGACATCCTATTTATTACTTTAATTTCTAATGTCCCTGCTATTTCTAAGCCACCTTTGGTATGATCTATTCCTAGTCAGAATAGATAACACCGTTCTAAATTACGATTCATAGTTACTCCTTTTTTAATTCGTTACTATAAGACACCTATTCCCTATAGAGCGTCTACCGCTTCAAATCTATCTATTCTTTTTTTCTTTACTTCTGTATAAAAGAATGAAGACCATCATAAATAATGCAACCGTGGGTATATTAAAATTATCAAACCAAGTAGGTAAAGATACTTTATTTATGTCAGCTACTAATCTGATGATGATATAAGACATTGAACTAAGTAATACCATGATTTCAGGCAAAACTTTCAATACTGATTTAACGAATTTTTTTAAAAACATAGAAATGCCTCTCTGACTATAATCAGATTATGGTCTATTCGCATAATACCCTAAAGCTGCTCCACCAGCAGGAAGTAATAATCCTTCGATAACAATCAATAAACCTACTTCAACTTATTCACTTTGCTCTACGATTTCAAATTGATTCAAATTTTGCATGTTATACCCCTCTTTAAATAATACTAGCTAAGCCAATAGTGAGTCCCACTAATAAACCTACCATCCCTGAAGCTGATATAATAATAGCCGCAAATTCGCTTGAAAAATTCATTGATTTCTTCACAGTGTTTTATCTTATCTGAAGTAACCCCATGCAGCTAGCCCTACAGCGGATAAACCACCGACAACATACCCTGCAACCTTGATTCCTACTGGAACTGCTACTACCGCTGCAGGAAGTACTCCTCCATCAACTGTTGCTAGTTCTTTTTCTGTCATTGCTGTAAACTGATTATCATTTACTAAAATATTCATTTTAAGTTCTCCTTGCTCTTATTCACTTTTGCTTTAAATATTTCTTTTTTATTAATATAGTATGTCAATGCTACTAACAAAATACAGATCCCCAACGATACCTTCTCTAAATTAAGTAGAGAATAAATTAATAATATGCTGTAAGATATTAAAGCAGATCCTATATATATTCTTTTTAATATTCTATTCATAAAACTTACTCAAAGTCTTATTTCAGATTTTTACCAACTTGATAAAGACCTGCTCCCAGTATAATAGCCCCTCCTGTTACAGAAAAACCTTTAAACGCAGCTACTCCAAACGCAACTACTAGTGGTGCAATTCCCCCATCTACATTCATCAACTCTTCTTCTGTAAGAGCTACAAAGTTCTGTTCCATTTTGTCAAAATTTGTCATCTTTTTTCTCCTTTATTTCTATTTTTTAGTTTACGATTTCTGGCTCTTAAACCATTTTAAAAACCAGAATAGATAAATTACTGAATTCCTTTTCGTCTCACTTATCTATTTGAGAAGTGATTTAAAATGAACAGGTAAATTTCATTTATTTTAAATACCATTTGATAAACCATGGCAATAAGATTGGTAAATACATCGCGTAGTCTCCTTCCTTTTCGTCTCACTTATTTATTCGAAAAATAATTCGAAAATGTACAACTAAATTAAATTTTATTTAAAAAATAATTTAATATACCATGAATAGAAAATTGGTAGATACATGAAGTAAACTCCTTTCCTTTTCCTCTTACTTATCTATTCGAAAAAAATTTCGAAAATGTACAACTAAATTAAATTTATTTGAAAAATAATTTAGTAAACCATGGATAGAAAATTGGTAGACACATAAACCAAACTCCTTTCTGTTTCCTCTTACTTATCTATTCGAAAAAAATTTCGAAAATGTACAACTAAATTAAATTTATTTAAAAAATAACTCAGTAAACCATGGGTAGAACATTGATATAAACATGAACTAGGCTCCTTTCCTTTTCCTCTTACTTATCTATTCGAAAAAGAAGTCAAAAAAATAAGAATATCAGAAAATTTTCCGATATTCTTATTGATAAATTGATTCAAGTCTAACAGATATTAGACGTTGAGATGTTTTTTAAGTGTTCTTCTGGCTGTCCGTGATACGGGAAAATGCAAGCCTTCTAACAAGGTCACTTCTGTGGCAGTCATCTCTTCAATTGCCTGTAAACTGACTAAAGTATTGCGATTGGCATAGACAAAGTAATCTTTTTCAGCCTTGGCAGCGATATCCTTAAGACTGCCATAAATGGTCTTGATAGAATGATTAGCATAATAGACCTTGATACGGTGGGATTCCACTGAAGTTTCAAAGGCTAAAATTTCATGGTAGGGCAGAGTAAAACCCCGTCTCCCCTCAAAACTATAAGTGAAGAGACGCATATTTTCCCTCTTATCTACTGCCAGTACATAGTCCAGACAGCGCTCCAACTGATGACAGTAGTCCGCCTCTGACTGATCCTTGGAAATAAAATCCAAGGCAGATAAGTGGTAGCGAAAAGCTAGAGGCAAGGCCTCCGAGTGTGTGGACACAAAGACAATGCTTGTAAAGGGATCTCGCTCCCGAACCTGTTGAGCAACTTGAAAGCCCCGTTCACGCTCTCCATCAATCTCTAAATCCAATAAATAGAGTTGGTAATGGTCAAAATACTGAGAATACTTTTCAACATCTCCATAGCTTTTAGCAATATCAATTTCCAATCTTAAATTGCGAGAGCGACCGATATCTAGTAAAGTCTGCTCTATCCGTCCCTGCTGAACTCTATCGTCTTCCAAAACCAAAATTCTCATTCCTCTCCCCCTCGTTTCTCATCCTTAAATGGCAATTCTAAATCTTGTCTAAAAGTCGTCTCTCCTAGCTGGGTATCTAAGTTCAAATCATAATGGAAAACCATATCTTCCAAGGTTGCTAAGCCAAGTCCACTGTGGTTTCCCTTGGTAGAGTAACCCTTTTGACTGAGAATGATGGGATTCAGTTCTTCTTTCTTACGAGTGTTTTCAATGATAAAACGAACACTCCTATCACTTGCCAACAAAGCAACCCGAATCTGCGGATTTTCCGCCTCACTGGCTGCTTCTAAGGCATTTGTCGTGAGGATAGAGAGGATACGGATAGCCTCCAACATCGGCAATGCCAGCTCTTCGACAACCCCCACCGTCTCCAAACTAAAATGAATTCCTTGATTATCTGCCACAATCATGGCTTTTGCCAAGGTATTGCGAATGGCTATATCTTGGATATTATGAAGATTAAAGGCCGTGTAGTCCGCCTTTCTCAGCTTTTCATTGGTCTTTAGAAAGACATCTTGATAAATAGTAGACACCTCAGCCATATCTTGATTAGCTATGGCAGGCTCCATGCTAGCGACAATCCCTGCAAAATCATGACGGAAACCTCGAACCTCATCATAGAGATGACCCAACTTATCCACCATCCCTTGCAAGGAACGATTTTCTTCTTCCTGTCTCTGAATGGTCTGCTCATCACGATAAACCTGCTCTAAGTGTCTGATATAAAAGAGCCAGGAGAAAAAGAGAATGAAAATCAGGAGAGAAATGGTCGTGTCAAAGCGAACGTAAAAAGAACTATTTCTATTGGTCATGAACGAAGAGAATATCCTAAATCCAGTCAGAGGTAGGATAATGAAAAAGCTCTTACGATAGTGGGTTTTAAAAGTATCTGAAAAGAATAAATCCAAATCCAAAGACCAACGCTTCATAATTTTACAACATAGAAAGATTGATAATAAATCAAATACAGATCTATATAAAGTGGAAAACGAATCTACAAAACAACAAGGCTCACCAGATAATACACGAATCCAAATTGTCAAAAATAAATAACGAATACTTTGAAAGAAGAGAAAAAGATACAGAGAAAGAAAAAAAGCTTCCCCTTTTCCCTTGTGCAATACTAGTAAAAAAATACAGTAAAAGAAGAGAATGATTCCTATATGAAATAATTCTCCAAATGTTTGGCGAGCAGATAAACTAATTAAAAATACAAGGACCCAATAACGTTTTTTATAAAATTCTGGGGAAATTTGAGCACCCAAATAAATAGTAGGAACCATGGTTGAAACGACTACCAACAGTATATATAGCACAGAAACTAAGAATTCTAAAATAATCATAAATAAATCTAATCTCTAACGAATACTGTGAATTTAAGCAAAGTGTCTACCCGTACTAAATAACTTATCGCACCATTTTACGGCATCTTCAAAAATCCCTCCACCATTCACTTTCTCCAAAGCCTCTGGAGTTAATTCTTCAAATTGTTTCAATTCTACAAATATATTTTTCATTTCCATGACAGACTCCTTTTCATTATTTTATAGATAACTCTATCCCCTGCTCCATCTACAAAAGGCTTTAGTTTCCTTTTAAAATACAAGAAATCTAAAGCCTCCTGAAAATGGTATATTGGTTAGAGTGTTAACAATTAGTTGTGAAGATATTATTTTTATTTAACCACAACCACTTTATAATATTCGTTTGAGTGTGGAGATTCAATCTTAATTTTTTCACCGTATAAACCATCGATTTCTTTATCCAGATAATCTGAAACTCCTGATGGCAAGCGTTTCATCTTAAGAATTTCACCAGATTGATCCGCATAGACTAGGATGTGATAGTGGGTTGTAGCCATACCATCATCAATCAATACAAAGTAACCTGTTTTGAGCTTACCTTGCTCATTTTCTAAATAGTATAGTTTATTGTTATTGATTGTAAAGTGGGTAGCTCCAAGACGAAGTCGTGCACCTGGATTTTCTAAATAGACATCATTGCCAACTTTTTTAATCTCTGAATAGGTTGTCATTGCTGGGATATTAACCACACGATGTCCATTTTCATCAAAGTAGTAGCGATTTGGTAAGTTTTGGAAGTTCTGTACAACTGCCTTAGGATCAATTTCTTGTCCTTCTTCTTTATTATCCACTAAAGCTAAGGTAGTATTTGCAACCTCATCCCCATATTTGTTAGAAAACTTCTTGAACTCTGGTCTGATATACCAAGTGTTTTTTTCAATAATAACATCGTCACCTTTAGCATTTAGCAAATATTCTTGCCCATCTCCAAGTTTGACAATATCATGAATATTGTATCCAGCATCTTTTCTATTTGCTAGATAGCCATCCTTACCAATGACATAACTTTCCCCATCACTGGCTGGAACAGCTCTATCTGCGACCATAGCACCTGATTTTTCAAAGTAAGACCATTTACCATTTGGAGTCGCCCATCCTGTTGCCATAGCGCCACTGTCTTTGAGATAGTACCAAGTAGACCCTTCTTTGTACCAACCTGTACGCATGGCACCACTATTAGCTAGTGAGTACCATGTGTTGCCTTCCTTGTACCAGCCAGTACGCATAGCTCCACTATCTGCTAGTGAATACCATGTATCACCGTCTTTGAGCCATCCTGTCTGCATTTTTCCAGAACCGTCAAAATGGTACCAAGAACCAGCATTTTGTACCCATTTATCCTTAGCTAAACTGCCATCTTGTGAAAGATTCCAGTCAGCACCATTTTTAACCCAAGTATCTGCAGCCTGTGCTTGGTTAATAGACAAAAGCAGACCAGCACCTGCAAGCAAACCAAGAGTAAGTAATTTAGATTTTTTCATAGCTATTTCCTCCTTTATCGAACAGCTATAAGAGGGCTTCCCCTCTTTATTTAGCTATATTCTAATACTTTTCATTGTCAAAGTCAATAATATTGTGAAAAATTAGACAATATTACCAATATCTACGAATTGTATTTTGAGTAATACCGTATTGATTCATATAAGAAACATATTGACCCGGATATGGAGCATGAACTACCTTTCCACCACCAACATAAATACCTACATGGTCATTTGTCTCTTCACTATTATACAAAATCAAATCTCCAGCTTGTTGAGAACCATTACTTACATAACTTCCTCCTGTTGCTTGACCATAGGTTACTCTAGGAATACTAATATCAAACTTAGCATGAATAGCCATCGTAAATCCTGAGCAATCTACGCCACTATTCAAATCTGCCCCACCCCAAACATATGGAATTCTTCCTACAAATGTCTCTGCGTATTCACCAAGAGCTTGCCCACGATTTTCTACCCATACACCACTTTCTCTAAAGAAATATGGTGTACCATTCACACGTTGATAACCAGTGACCATAGCACCACTAGCAGATAAGTAGTAATAATTGCCATCAGGTTGAATCCAAGTATTTTCTTTCATCCATCCTTGGTCATCAAAATAGTACCACTTGCCATCTAATTGTTCCCAATTTTTAGCATAACCACCTGAACCGTATTTAAACCACCATTTACCATTGGTTTGCATCCATGTTCCTTTCGGATCACGATATTGATTGAAAGCTTTCTTCTCTTGATTGCCCTCTGCTTGAGTTTCTTTATCTTCAAAACCAATCAATTTTACTTGATCAGCTTCTTCAGCTTTTATCTTGCCTTGATTAACTAATTGAGCAATCGCTTCTTTCTCACTTGCTGATGGGGAATCAGCATAGGCTACCGTAGTATTTGCTAGGAGAACGCCTCCTGCAAGAACTAACAAACTAGAATAAAGATATTTTTTCATCATAAAAATCCTTTCTTTTTCTCCTTTTTGGAGATTGATTTTTTCTGACTCCATTATATTCCTTATTTCTCCTCAGATTTCTACTGTCCCTAGAAAGACTAAATCTGTTCCTAAACGGTCACTTGAACCAAAGAAAAATTCCAAAGCAAATGCCTTGGAACTCCGATTTCTATTTTCCTTGAATGATTTTAACCACATCTCCTACACTTTGGAGTTGGTCAATTTCCTCATCGCTGATTTCGATATTAAATTCATCTTCCAGTGTCAAGATAAACTCCATCAAGTCAACTGAGTCAGCATCCAAGTCGTCTTTCAGACTCAAGGATTCTGTCACGACAAAGTCTTCTCCCTGTCGCTCTTGGACAATGGTCACAATACGATCAAAAATTTCTTTTTCTGTCATCTCTTTTATTCTCCTGAAAATTCACGCGCAGTCTGGGCAACTACGTCTGTTTCTAGCATGGTACGAATCTGGCGGATTGTACTATAAACAGCCTTGGCATCGCTTGAGCCATGAGTCTTGACAACAGGTGCCTTAACACCAAACAAGACCGCTCCACCAACATCTGAATAGTTGAGCTGTTTCTTCAAACCTCTGAGGCTGTCCTTAAGAAGGAGGGCGCCTAGTTTCGCTCGAAGACCACCACCTGTAATAGCTGTCTTGAGCAAACCCATGATTCCCATAGCTGTTCCTTCAATGGATTTGAGCACAGCGTTTCCCGTGAAACCATCTGCCACGACAACATCCGCAACGCCATTCATCAAATCACGCGCTTCCACGTTTCCGATAAAGTTTAAACTTTCATCAGCCGCCAGTAATTCATAAGTTTCCTTACGAAGCGGGTCTCCCTTACTACTCTCTGTTCCGTTGTTAAGCAAGCCAACACGTGGTTGCGCAATGCCACGAACATTTTTAGCATAGAAGGAACCTAGAACCGCGTATTGATGGAGGTGTTGGGCTGTATTTTCCGCATTAGCACCGAGGTCCAGCATGTCAAAACCTCTCCCATCTACAGTCGGCAAGGTTGACATAAGCCCAGGACGATCGATGTTCTTGATACGACCTACGATGAAGAATCCAGCCGCCAACAAAGCACCTGTATTCCCAGCCGAGAGAACAGCGTCTGCTTCGCCTTCTTTGACAGCCTTGGCTGCCAATACCATACTGGCGTTTTTCTTCTTCCGAATAGCTCTCGTAGGTTCATCGTCTGAATCAATCTTCTCATCCGTATGGATAATGCTGACGCGCTCTGTGGCTGTCAGATATTGCTTGATTTTAGCTTCATCTCCGTAGAGTTGAACCTCGATATCTGAAAAGTCAGCTAGGGCTTGATTGACACCCTCAACGATGGCCTGAGGTGCGTAATCGCCCCCCATGGCATCTACTGCGATTTTTTTCATTTCTTTTCCTCTTTTAGTAATTGTCCCCAGTCTGCTAGGGAATCAATAAATTTCTTTGATTTTAGGTGAATCCCAACGTACTCTTCGTAGAGTTGATCCATAAATTGGCGTAACTCTTGCTTGATTTCAGGCTTGAGCGAAATGGTCTCCAAAGTCTCAAAATCAATGGCTTGAAATTGATTGAGCAGATAAGGGATATTGGGATTGAGATGGCAACGTCTCTCATCTTCATGATAATGATCTGGACAGAGGCAGGTTCCATATTTGAAAGAAAAGTCAAAAGCCTGACCGACCCGATGGCAAAAGACACACTCATTAAAATTGAGGCTGATCCCAAATCGAGTCAAGATTTGGATTTCAAAAATATTGGTCAAAACCTGATAATCCAAACCCTCTTCCATCAACTCCAAAGTCTTTTGCAAAAAAGCAAACAAGGGAGCATCCTGCTGATTATCCTGCAAACTAGCATCTGCAAGAGCTGCCACATAGGTCGCATAGGCCATGACAAAGAGATCGCTATTGATCTTGGGAAAGGTCATCACCTCATGATAGTCCTCAATGTAACTGAGCCCATCATCATTGATTCGCAAGAGAAATCGTGCCAGTACCAAGGGTTGAATAACAGGAGCCAGTTTGGACTGACCAGCGTGTTTAACGAAAAACATGCGCTTGCCAGCCTGCTCTGTAAAAATCTTGACTAGCTTGTCATCCTCACGAAAGTTACGATTATATAGCACCAAGCCTTGACTCGTGATAGACTGAATCATGCTTCTCTCATGTACTCCTCAAGTCGTTTCATGGCTTCTTTGATAGTCTCCATGCTAGCCGCATAAGATAGACGCACATAACCTTCTCCATAACACCCAAAGGCAGCACCAGGGATAAAGGCAACGGCCTTCTTCTGAGCAAAATCCTTGAGAAAGGCAAAGGAGTCTTGATTGTAGCCCGCTGGAATCTTAGCAAAGATATAGAAGGCACCGTCTGGTTTGATAATCTCAAAACCAAGAGCAGTCATTTTCTCGATAATATAGTCCCGACGCTGGATGTATTCATTCTTCATCGGTTCCGCATCGTTTTTACCAGCCGTCAAGGCTTCTACCGCAGCATGTTGAGCCATGGTGTTTGCAGCAGTAACCAGATACTGGTGACTCTTGATTAACTGGGCTGTGAAGGCTGCAGGAGCAAAAATCAGACCCAAACGCCAACCTGTCATAGCATGTGATTTAGACAAACCATTGATGATGATAGCCTGATCTCTCAACATAGTCCCTAGAGACACATGAGCTTCGCCCGTATAGGTCAATTCTGAGTAAACCTCATCACAGACAACGAAAATTTCGTACTTACGCAAAACAGTTGCCAAAGCTTCTAATTGCTCCCGACTATAGGTAATTCCTGTAGGATTGGCTGGATAGTTAAGAATAACCGCCTTGAGCTTGTCACCCTGCTCCAAAATGGCCTTTTCCAACATCTCAGGAGTCAAGACAAACCCATTTTCAGTTGTGTCAATCTCGACAATCTCTGCCCCAACTAGATTGACAATTGGTTCATAACCCGGATAAGCAGGAGCTGGCAAGAGCACCTTGTCTCCCTCTTCCAAAATAGCCGTCAAAGTAGCAGATAAAGCCTCTGTCGCCCCAATTGTAACCAAGATTTCATTTTCAGGAGCATAGTCCAGTTGGTACTTTTCCTTAACAAAGTCACTGGCTGCCTGACGTAGAGTCAGCAAGCCACTCATCCCTGTATAGTAGGATTGGTTCTGGTCGATCGCTCGCTTAGCCGCCTCCTTGACATGATCTGGCGTTGTAAAATCAGGTTCCCCCAAGGTCAAACGCAAGACCCCAGGAATCTCCGAAATAGCCTGGTCAAACTGACGAATCAACGAAACTTGAATCTTATCTAACTGTTTATTAAAGCGCTTAGTTAAATCCATAGATACCTCCTACTGTAAAAACGTATCTCTATTATACTACAAAAGCCCCCCGACCGCAAAAATACATGATAGAATAACGCTAGCATAACAAATTGAAGTATGTTAATTTAAATTTATTGCAATACTATGTTTTTAGAATACTCAATGAAAATCTCATGAGACTAGGAATCGAGGTGAAAGCATAACTAAAGTTAGGTAAGCCAAAGATGACAACGTATCATGAGATTTTCGACGAGTATTGAGGTTTTGATAATCTTCGTTACAACTATTCTAGAACCATTACTGATTACTATTACCGGTAATGTCATTTCTGAGTGGATAGTCAGAAAGTGGTTAGATAAGCGCGACAAAAATATAACCTGAGTTTAGTTTTAATGTAACTGGACAAAAAGAAATACCAGAGGTGGAGCTCTGGTATTTTTGTTTTTGCCAAGACTTCGTTACAGTTCTTGTAAGATTATTATTACATGATTAGTGCTACTTGTCAAATAATTGTTAGCTCCACTTTCTATTTGACTTTTCCTGTTTTTATGTCTATAATGCTAAAAGATTTTATTTGGAGGTTTTTATGTCATTTCTATCAAAAAATGGAGCAGGTATCTTGGCCTGCCTTCTCATTTCTATCGTATCTTGGTACTTAGGAGGATTCTTCCCTGTTATTGGCGCGCCCGTTTTTGCCATTTTCATAGGCATGCTCCTACATCCCTTTCTCTCGTCCTATAAACAACTGGATGCTGGGTTGACCTTTAGTTCTAAAAAATTGCTCCAATATGCCGTTGTCTTGCTTGGTTTTGGTCTCAATATCTCGCAGGTCTTCGCAGTTGGCCAATCTTCACTCCCTGTCATCCTGTCCACTATCTCAATAGCTCTGATTATTGCCTACTTCTTCCAGCGCTTCTTTGCACTGGATACAAAACTGGCTACCTTGGTTGGAGTAGGTTCTTCAATCTGTGGTGGTTCTGCCATTGCTGCGACAGCGCCCGTTATTGATGCTAAGGAAAAGGAAGTAGCCCAATCCATTTCCGTTATCTTTTTCTTCAATGTCTTGGCTGCGCTCATCTTTCCAACCCTCGGCACCTGGCTTCATCTATCCAATGAAGGCTTCGCCCTCTTTGCAGGGACTGCGGTCAACGATACTTCCTCTGTAACGGCTGCCGCCAGCGCTTGGGACAGTCTTTACCAAAGCAATACCCTCGAGTCTGCAACCATTGTTAAACTCACGCGGACACTGGCTATCATCCCTATCACGCTCTTTCTATCCTACTGGCAAAGTCGCCAACAAGAAAACAAGCAAAGCCTACAACTGAAAAAAGTCTTCCCACTTTTTATCCTTTACTTTATCCTTGCCTCTCTCCTCACTACACTACTCACCTCTCTAGGTGTATCCAGTAGTTTCTTTACCCCTCTCAAAGAACTCTCTAAATTCCTTATTGTCATGGCCATGAGTGCTATCGGGCTCAAAACCAATCTGGTAGCTATGGTCAAATCCAGCGGAAAATCCATTGTTCTCGGAGCCATCTGCTGGATTGCCATCATCCTCACTAGTCTTGGTATGCAGACCCTTATCGGCATTTTCTAATACTCTTCGAAAATCTCTTCAAACCACGTCAACGTCGCCTTGCCGTATATATGTGACTGACTTCGTCAGTTCTATCTGCAACCTCAAAACTGTGTTTTGAGCAGCCTGCGACTAGTTTCCTAGTTTGCTCTTTGATT
>NZ_VMMZ01000126.1:0-566 GCF_013277475.1 Streptococcus sp. k-628 | reverse complement strand
TTTTCGAAGAGTAGCAAAATGGAAAAAGGAGTGAGTGAAGCGCACAGCCTCCCCACTCCTTTTTTGTTTTTAGGCTGTTTTTTCAACCTTCAAGATTTTTACATCATAGCTACCAACAGGTGTTTCAATGGTTGCTGTGTCACCTGTTTTCTTGCCAATCAAGGCTTGTCCAATTGGGCTTTCATTTGAAACTTTACCTGCAAAGGCATCCGCACCAGCTGAACCTACGATAATATAAACTTCTTCTTCGTCCTCACCAATTTCTTGGATGGTGACTGTTTTACCAATCGCTACTTCGTCTTGGGCAACTGCGTCGCTATTGACGATTTCAGCATAGCGGATTTTTGTTTCCAAGCTAGAGATTTGTCCTTCAACAAAGGCTTGTTCATCCTTAGCTGCTTCGTACTCACTGTTTTCTGAAAGGTCACCGTATGAACGGGCAATCTTAATGCGTTCTACCACTTCTGGTCGACGAACTAATTTCAATTCTTCTAATTCTTTTTCAAGTTTTTCCTTTTCCTCAAGGGTCATAGGATATGTTTTTTCTGCCATTTTTCTCAACTTTC
>NZ_VMMZ01000125.1:0-1605 GCF_013277475.1 Streptococcus sp. k-628 | reverse complement strand
AAAGCAGTGCTTTGAGCTGTCTACAGCTAGCTTCCTAGTTTGCTCTTTGATTTTCATTGAGTATAATCATAAAAAAGTTTCCAATCAGATGACTGGAAACTTTTTTTATAGTCTATTTCGAAAAACTTCGTACATGAGAATGGCTGCAGCAACACTGGCATTAAGGCTTTGAACATGTCCATTCATGGGAATGGTAATCATTTCATCGACCTGTTTTTTGATGTTGCTAGAGATACCTTTTCCTTCATTTCCAATGATGAGGGCGATTTTCCCTTTTGTATTCCACTTGTGGCAAGGAGTACCGTTCATATCCGTTCCAAAGGTCCAGAAGCCTTCATCCTTGAGTTTGTCTAGAGTTTGGCTCAGATTGGTCACTCGAGCGATTGGAACGTGCTCAATAGCACCTGTGGCTGTTTTAGCAACGACAGGAGTAACTCCGACAGCACGGTGCTTGGGAATGATGACTCCTGAAACATTGGTCGCATCAGCGGTTCTTAAGATGGAGCCTAAGTTGTGAGGATCAGTTAACCCGTCCAGAATTAATAGCAAAGGATTTTCTTCTTGGCGTGTTTTGGCAAGGATGTGATCCAGCTCGCTATAGGCAAATTCAGACACTCGTAGAACAAAACCTTGGTGGACAGCACCTTCAGTCATCTCAGAGAGGGATTTTTTTGAAGTCCAAGAAATGGACACCTTCTTTTCTGTAGCCAATTCTTTGACTTTCTCAACATTCTTACCTCGGAGATCTTCTTGGAGGTAAAGTTTGTTTCCTGTGTTTGCAAGGAGGGCTTCGGTAACGGCGTGGACGCCATAGACAATATCGTTTGTTTTCATGCCTCTATTATAACACAAAACCCCGTCTTGCAACGGGATTTTCTTTATTCTAGAATTAGTAAACCATCTTTAACTGCAAATGGGTCTTTTTCATTGATGCGATCGTAAAACATGATTCCGTTAATGTGGTCAATTTCATGCTGAACAACGATGGAGTTGTAGCCTTTGAGCTTGATACGGTGTTTTTCGCCATCCTTGTCAAAGTAGTCAACAGTAACGCGAGCATGGCGCACCACATAGCCAGGCACGTTGCGGTCAACAGAGAGGCAACCTTCTCCTTCACCAAGAGCAGCGTCTTGAACAGAGTGAGAGACGATTTTGGGATTGTACATAATGGCTTGCAAATCGTAGGCTTCCTCTGGAGTTTCACCTTCTTCAACAATATTAGGTACCAAAACAGCGATAATGCGTTTTGAGATATCTAACTGAGGAGCAGCCAGTCCAACCCCACCGCGTAGCCCCATCTTTTCAGCCATGACAGGATCTTGGGAATGTTTGAGGAATTGCATCATCTTTTCGCCTAGGATGATTTCCTGGTCAGATAGGGGGAAAGTGACTTCCTCAGCAACCGCGCGTAGAGTTGGATTCCCCTCGCGGATAATATCGTTCATATCAATTAAGTGAGCAGCTTTTGTAATACGTTCTATAGCAGACATTTTCTCTCCTTTCATTACCTCTACATGATAACACAAAATGACAAGGATTGAAAGTATTACAGCCTTTAGGATTTATAGAAAATAGATAGGAAGTTCAATTCATACTCAATGAAAA
>NZ_VMMZ01000124.1:0-1367 GCF_013277475.1 Streptococcus sp. k-628 | reverse complement strand
AGGTTGTGGATAGAACTGACAGAGTCAGTATCATATACCTACGGCAAGGCGACACTAGTATGGTTTAAAGAGATTTTCGAAGAGTATTACTTTTGATATTCGTGGATGATGACACCTTGTACCACACGGTTTACTGTACCAGTAGGAGACGGTGTATCAGGTTTATTTTCTACCTTGAGTGAAGTCAATAGGGCAAAGAGTTGGGCATAAACGATGTAAGGGAAGACACGGTAAATATCATTCAAGACACCGCCACAACCAAGAGCCACTTCTTTGACATTTTCAAGGCCAAAGGCTTGATCACTCAAAAGCACAACACGACGGGCAATCTGATCACCAGCAACTTCACGAACCAAGTCCAAGTCGTACTTGCGAGTGTAGTCTGTCGTTGTACCAAAGACCAAAACAACTGTATCTTCGTTGATAAGAGATTTTGGACCGTGACGGAAGCCGACTGGGCTTTCATACATGGTCGCCACTTGACCAGCTGTCAATTCCAAAATCTTGAGCTGAGCTTCATGAGAAAGTCCAAAGTAAGGACCCGCACCAAGGTAGATGACACGGTTAAAGTCTAGGTCAACAAGCTCTTTGACATCTTCTGCCTTGTCTAAAACTTTACGAGCAAGACTAGATACAACTTCAAAACGTTCAGCTTTAACAGCAAATTCTGTAGGATCAAAAACCAAGAGAGCTGTCAACATCATAGACGTAAAGCTAGAAGTCATGGCAAATCCAGCGTCATTAGAAGCAGTTGGTTGCAAAAGCAAAAGATTGCGGTCATCGCCATGGGCTTGAAGAGCCAATTTACCATCTGCTGCGCAAGTAATCGTCACTTGATAAAGCTCATCCACCAAGGCTTTGGCCAAATCAACAGTCGCCACACTTTCAGGTGAATTTCCACTACGGGCAAAGGAAACAAGGACAGTTGCCACATCTTTTTTCAAATAAGTTTCTGGATTGGCAACAATATCTGTTGTCGCAATAGCATTGAAATTCCATTTGCGTTCGTCATAGACTTCCTTAAAGTAAGGCACCAAGGTATCTCCTACATAAGCAGAAGTCCCAGCACCTGTCAAGATTACCTTGATATAGTCATGTTTATCAGCGACCCCTTGTAGGAAGGCTGCAATTTCTTCACGTTTTGCTTGATAAGATTCAAAAGCTTCTTTCCATACATCAGGCTGTTGGTAGATTTCACGTGTAGTGATTTCTGCACCCAATTCGAGCAAGTCTTCTTTTGTATAATGTAGCATTGAATTCCTCTTTTTCTATTAAATATGGGAATGGGAGTAAGCCCCATTCCCATGTATATTCTATATAAAATACTCTAACGATTTTCACGTTGTCACATCTTATACTCAATGAAA
>NZ_VMMZ01000123.1:0-298 GCF_013277475.1 Streptococcus sp. k-628 | reverse complement strand
TGGTTTAGCTGGTTCTACTGCTGCATCCGTTCCTTGGTTAGATGTAACAGATACAGGATACGAAGGAATAGATGATTGCTCAGGAACAACAACTTTTTCAGGTTCTCTCGTCCCTCTCCTTATACGTCTTTTTACCATCTCTTTAGTAATTTGACGAGAAGTAGTTTCTTCAATTGTTCCATCACGTTCATCTACAGTATAGATTGTAGTAAGCGTAATTTCACCAATTTCTCCTGCTTCTTCTATTTCTTGACCTTTATCAAGAGTTGGGTCATCGAGATATTCTGTTTCGATTGGA
>NZ_VMMZ01000013.1:0-79594 GCF_013277475.1 Streptococcus sp. k-628 | reverse complement strand
GTTGTAGATAAGACTGACAAAGTCAGTGACCATATCTACGGTAAGGCGATGCTGACGTGGTTTGAAGAGATTTTCGAAGAGTATTAGTCAATCTTATGCTGCTTTTTCCAAGATTGGATGGCCCATTTATGGCTACCACGTTTGAGATTTTCAATAGCCTCGTCGATAGGGAACCAGGCAATATGATTAAAGTCTTCTAGTGGTTTTTGAACTTCCTTGAAAGAAGTCGCTTCATAGAGGTAGGCAGGATTGTAGTAGTAGGTATCGCGGTGACGAGAGTAGAAATATTCGTCAGCTTGTCCGTAATAGACACCAATTTCAGCTGTGAATCCAAGCTCTTCAATCAATTCACGTTTTAGGGCTTCCTGATGATTTTCCCCTGCTTCAATTTCGCCACCTGGTAAGAACCAAGCGCCATTAGGCGCTTGAACAAGAACAATTTGTTTTTGTTCAGCGTCTGGAATAACCGCATATACACCGTAACGTGAAACATAGTCTGTATTCGCTTTTTTTTCTCCGAAAGTTGGGTTTGCCATTGCATTTTCCTCATTATCTAGTATCGTTATTATTATCATAATGGACAAAGGGCAAGCTGTCAAGAAATTACAGTTATTTTAGTAAAAAAGAAGCAGAAAAATTTCATTTTCTACTCCTTTTCTATAGGATTTATTTATCTTTTTCAGAACTTTTAACTTCAGCTTTTTTGGCAGATTTAATCTGAATGTTTCCCTTGTTAGTCATAACTGCCTTGAGATCTTTTTCGCTTGGATTTTCAAGGTAGTAGTCAGTGATTGCGTCCTCAATATAGTCTTGAATAGTCCGACGAAGTGGGCGTGCTCCCATTTTTGGATCATAACCTAGATCAACCAATTTTTCCTTGACCTTGTCAGTTACATCTAAATGAATGTTGTTGCTAGAAAGGCGCTTGTTAACGTCTGCTAGCATAAGCTCGATAATCTGAAGGAGGTTATCTTTGCTAAGAGCCTTAAATTCGATAATACCATCAAAACGGTTCATAAATTCTGGGCTAAAGAAGTTACCGAGTTCACCGAGAACAGAGTTGGTACGTCCTTCTCTAGCAGCCCCAAATCCAACGCTGGCTTCTGCCTTACCTGTACCTGCATTTGAGGTCATGATGATGATGGCGTCCTTGAAGCTAACGGTGCGTCCTTGCCCATCTGTCAAACGACCATCGTCCAAGACTTGAAGGAACATGTGCATAACATCTGGATGGGCTTTCTCTACTTCGTCTAAGAGAATAAGAGAATATGGATTGCGGCGAACTTTTTCAGTTAATTGACCAGCCTCATCATAGCCAACATAACCTGGAGGGGCGCCGACCAACTTAGCCACACTATGTTTCTCCATGTATTCACTCATATCAAAGCGAATCATGCTATCAGCAGAACCAAAGAGTTCGATAGCTAGTTGTTTGGAAAGTTCCGTCTTACCGACACCAGTTGGTCCGACAAAGAGGAAGCTTCCGATTGGACGGTTAGGAGTACCAAGTCCAACCCGATTACGGCGAATAGCCTTGGCAATCTTATCGACTGCATCATCTTGTCCAATAACATGAGACTTGAGGTCTTCGGCTAGATGGATGAGTTGAGATTGTTCTTTCTCTTTCAAATCCCCAACAGGGATGTTTGTTTTCTGTTCGATAATATGCTCAATGGTTTTCTCACTGATGATAGGAGTATCCTGGTCCGTAACCTTTTTCTTTTGCATTTCCTTATATTTAGCAATCTGGTCACGGAAGTAGGCGGCCTTCTCAAAATCTTCCTCTCGTGTAGCTTGAGATTTGAGATTTTCAGCCTCAATCAAGCGTTGATCAATCACTTTAGGATCGACAAAATTCAAGGTCAAGTTCATCTTAGAACCAGCTTCATCTAGGAGGTCAATGGCCTTGTCAGGTAAGAAGCGATCTTGGATATAGCGATTGGAAAGAGTTGCAGCTGCTTCAATTGCAGCATCGGTATATTGAACGTGGTGGTAGTCTTCGTATTTCTTTTGAATCCCTTTGAGAATAGTGATTGTTTCGTCCACCGTTGGTTCATCGACTTTAACAGGCTGCATACGACGCTCTAAGGCAGCATCCTTTTCAATGATACGGTATTCATTGAGGGTAGTAGCACCGACCAGTTGCAGTTCCCCACGAGCAAGGGCTGGCTTGAGGATATTTCCTGCGTCCATATTACCATCACTCGCAGAACCTGCACCAACAATTTCATGGATTTCATCGATAAAGAGGATAATATCCTCACGTTTGCGAATTTCTTCCATGAGTTTTTGCATGCGTTCTTCAAATTGTCCTCGGATACCCGTTCCTTGGACCAGGCTAACCACATCCAGACGGATGACTTGTTTACCTTGGAGTTTATGTGGAACATCGCCATCAACGATTTTCTGAGCTAGACCTTCGACAACGGCTGTTTTTCCGACACCTGGTTCACCGATAAGAACAGGATTATTCTTGGTTCTACGATTGAGAATTTCGATGACACGGATAATCTCATCGTCGCGCCCGATAACGGGGTCAATGTCTCCACGACGGGCAATCTCAGTTACGTTGATACCAAATTCTTCTAGCAGGCCTTTTTCTTGGCTTGGTGGTGGAGTTTGAGCAGAACCACGATTTTGGGAACCATAACCGCCGTTTCCACCATAACCTCCACCTGATTGGGTTGGGGGAATAGGAGGAGTATTGCTAGAAGGTCTGAAATTGTTTAGGTCATTGAAGAAATCACCAAAGGGATCAAAGTCACGATTGTTCAGATCCGTCATACCTTTAAAGAGGCTATTGTTAGGATCTGTTTTGATAATCTTGTAGCAGTTTTGACAGAGGTCAATTTGTTTTTGTTTTCCATTGAGATTGGTGTAAAGATGAATTGTTGAGTCGTTAATTTTACAGTTTTGACAAAGCATACATCTACCTCATTTCTTTCTTTAGCCTGACCTGTTTAATGGTCAAAAATAGTCAAATTTCTATACTCTCATTATAACAGGATTGGGGTGTAAAGCAAGTAAAAAGATTGTAGCTTTGAGAAGTTGTTATAATGAAAATTTTTGTGAATTTGGACTAAAAAAATCCTATTTGTGAGACAAAAAGGATTTTGGTTAGACATGCAGGGTGTAATCCCAGCTTGTTTTGTATTAGTAAAGGAGTTCGTAAATCTCCATTGCAATCAAGTCAATGCTATCAAACGTATACGTTTCGCGAGCTTCTACATCACGAAGGGTAAAGATTGAGCCGTTTTCTTCGTCGTGGCTGTACGCAACTTCTGCAACAACAACTCCTTCGCGTTCAAAATTACGTTTTAAATTTCCGCCATCGTTTGCCATTGCTTCAAGGCGGTTGATGATTCTAACCAAATGTGATTCCATTTTGATTCTCCTTCATTTCTTATCGTTACTATTTTACCATAAAGGAGGCCAACTTGCCTAGAAAAAACTAAGATTTCTCGCTAATTCTGCTAGTTTAAAGATTTTTAAATAAATTGGATAAAAGATTTGAATTTTAATTCAAAACATGTTATAATCATACAGTACTCTATTTTAGAAAGCAGTGTGACTATGAATTTTTCTTTTTTACCTAAGTATTTACCTTATTTTAACTATGGGGCTGTTGTGACGGTTCTCATTTCTATCTGTGTTGTCTTTTTGGGAACTATTTTGGGTGTTGTCTTGGCTTTTGGGCAACGTTCAAAATTTAAACCGCTTGTTTGGCTTGCCAACTTGTACGTTTGGATTTTCCGTGGGACGCCAATGATGGTTCAGATTATGATTGCCTTTGCTCTTATGCATATCAATGCCCCGACTATTCAGGTTGGAATTTTGGGTGTTGACCTTTCTCGTCTGATTCCAGGGATTTTGATTATCTCTATGAACAGTGGTGCTTATGTTTCTGAGACTGTTCGTGCTGGAATCAATGCGGTTCCAAAAGGTCAGCTAGAGGCGGCTTATTCTTTAGGGATTCGTCCTAAAAATGCGATGCGCTATGTGATTTTGCCACAAGCAATCAAAAATATTTTGCCAGCATTGGGGAACGAATTTATCACCATTATCAAGGACAGCTCCCTCTTATCAGCTATTGGGGTTATGGAGTTGTGGAACGGTGCTACAACAGTTTCTACAACAACCTATCTACCTTTAACACCACTTTTATTTGCAGCCTTTTATTACTTGATTATGACTTCTATTTTGACAGTAGCCTTGAAAGCTTTTGAAAAACGTATGGGACAAGGAGATAAGAAATAATGACGGAAACCTTGATAAAAATTGAAAATTTACATAAATCCTTTGGAAAGAATGAAGTATTGAAGGGCATCAACCTCGAGATTAAAAGAGGAGAAGTTGTCGTTATCATCGGTCCTTCGGGGAGCGGAAAATCTACCTTGCTTCGCTCTATGAATTTGTTGGAAGAAGCAACCAAGGGGAAGGTTATCTTTGAGGGAGTTGATATTACGGACAAGAAGAATGACCTCTTTGCCATGCGTGAGAAGATGGGGATGGTTTTCCAACAATTTAACCTCTTTCCTAATATGACTGTGATGGAAAATATCACCTTGTCACCTATCAAGACCAAAGGTGAGAGCAAGGCAGTTGCTGAGAAGAGAGCCCAAGAGCTTTTGGAAAAAGTTGGTTTACCAGATAAGGCAGACGCTTATCCACAGAGTTTGTCAGGTGGCCAGCAACAACGGATTGCCATCGCGCGTGGGTTGGCCATGGAACCTGATGTTTTGCTCTTTGATGAGCCGACTTCAGCCTTGGACCCTGAGATGGTTGGAGAAGTTCTAGCTGTTATGCAAGACCTTGCCAAGTCAGGAATGACCATGGTTATCGTAACACATGAGATGGGATTTGCCCGTGAGGTGGCAGATCGTGTTATCTTTATGGCAGACGGTGTGGTTGTTGAAGATGGGACACCTGAGCAGATTTTTGAACAAACCCAAGAACAACGGACTAAAGATTTCTTGAGTAAGGTTTTATAATCTATTTTAAAATTTCAAGACAAGATTAGTGAAAAGCTCAGCCGAGCTTTTTCTTATAGTTTGAAACTATAAGGTTGCCTAGGAAAGAAGTGTTAGAGGGTACTAGCAGTTTTTGGTATAATGGAAGATATTTGAAAGAAAAGAGAAGTGATATGACACAGATTATTGATGGGAAAGCTTTAGCGGCCAAATTGCAGGGGCAGTTGGCTGAAAAGACTGCAAAATTAAAGGAAGAAACAGGTCTAGTACCTGGTTTGGTAGTGATTTTGGTTGGGGACAATCCTGCCAGCCAAGTCTATGTTCGCAACAAGGAGAGGTCTGCCCTTGCGGCTGGTTTCCGTAGTGAAGTAGTGCGAGTTCCAGAAACCATTACCCAAGCGGAATTGTTAGACTTGATTGCCCAATACAATCAAGATCCAGCTTGGCATGGGATTTTGGTTCAGTTACCTTTACCCAAACATATCGATGAAGAAGCGGTTTTGTTGGCTATTGATCCTGAAAAGGACGTAGATGGTTTCCATCCGTTAAACATGGGGCGTCTTTGGTCTGGTCATCCAGTCATGATTCCTTCAACACCTGCAGGAATTATGGAAATGTTTCATGAATACGGGATTGACTTGGAAGGTAAAAATGCGGTCGTCATCGGTCGTTCCAATATCGTCGGAAAACCGATGGCTCAGCTTCTTTTGGCCAAAAATGCGACAGTAACCTTGACTCATTCACGGACTCATAATCTTGCCAAGGTGGCTGCTAAAGCGGATATTCTTGTAGTAGCAATCGGCCGTGCAAAATTTGTGACTGCTGACTTTGTCAAACCTGGAGCAGTTGTTATTGACGTTGGGATGAACCGAGATGAAAATGGTAAGCTTTGTGGGGATGTGGATTATGAGGCAGTTGCACCACTTGCTAGCCATATCACGCCAGTCCCTGGAGGTGTCGGTCCTATGACCATTACCATGCTGATGGAGCAAACCTATCAGGCAGCACTTCGGACATTGGATAGAAAATAATAGAAACATTCGCTGAAGAGAGTGTATTCTCTATAGCTATATCTAAAATGACAGAAATGAATATTAAATTTTAGATATAAGATTACAAAAGGAGGTCTGCGCCTCCTTTTTGTTGTATAATGGAGTGAGGTGATTAGATGATTTTAAAAATTTATAATAGGGAATATAGTTTACAATGGGATGGAATATACTACTTAGCACTAATTGATTATCCAAATATTCAAGAATGGGAATTAGAAAAAATTGCTAAATTTATAGCTTACGAAAAACTTCATAAACGTCAAACAAGTATTGAGTGTGCTGATTCTTGTTTAAAAAAAGAGATTTTAGATTACATCTTTCAGCATCCCTTTCTGCCACCATTTACCCCTACAGATAAAAGAGTAGCCTCGACTTATGATCTACATAAGAGGTTAGTGACTTCAGACTACTGTAGTCATACTACGACTATAGATGCAGCGATTTCTATCTTTAAAACAGGTCAGCTCTTATCTGCTGTGAAAGCCTTTGGGCGAGATGCTGAGGAGTTGGTTTTGGATAGTCGAAATGCTGCATCGGATCCGATAGATTATTTTGACTATGTCATGTTAGGGTGGTCAAATACAAGTTCTGGTTATCGATTGGCGATGGAGCGTTTATTAGGTCGAGCTCCTTCAGAGAAAGAATTACAAGACAAGTTTATTCCTGGAGTAAGTTTTCATTTTATCTATACAGATTTGATTAAAGTTCCTGGTTATATTTTTGATGGTTACCATGCTGTAAAAATTAAGGACATGCTTAATTTATTAAGTGAGTTGTATATTTGCATTATTCCAACTCATAATAAGAGCCAATTTGAAAATATTATTCCAACCAAAATACAAGATAGGGTGTATTATCTTGACTATGCTGGAGAAGACTTAGAAGAGTGGACTAAGAAAGTCTATCAAGTTGTTTTAAAACAATCAGATAAAGGATAGTTGAGGAAAAAACGATGAAAGTGATTGATCAAGCCTTACTAGAAAAAGTCATTATTGAACGTTCTCGCACAAGTCATAAAGGAGACTATGGCCGTCTGCTATTGCTTGGTGGGACTTATCCTTATGGTGGTGCTATCATCATGGCTGCTCTGGCAGCTGTTAAAAGTGGAGCTGGTTTAGTGACTGTTGGAACAGATAGGGAAAATATCCCAGCTTTGCACAGTCATTTACCTGAGGCTATGGCCTTTTCTCTTCAAGACCAGCAATTTTTAAAAGAGCAATTGGAGAAGGCAGAAGTTGTCTTGATGGGGCCTGGTTTACGAGACGATGCTTTTGGAGAAGAACTAGTCAAACAGGTCTTTGCTAATTTAAGCCAAAATCAGATTTTGATTGTAGATGGAGGGGCCTTAACCATTCTTGCTAGAACAAGTTTGTCGTTTCCATCTAACCAGCTTATCCTAACTCCCCACCAAAAAGAATGGGAAAAGCTGTCTGGAATTACGATTAAAAGGCAAAAGGAAGATGCAACGGCTAGTGTTCTGACTTCCTTCCCTCAAGGAACAATTTTGGTGGAGAAAGGTCCAACTACTCGTATTTGGCAAGTTGACCAGTCTGATTATTACCAGTTACAGGTTGGCGGTCCCTATCAGGCGACTGGGGGAATGGGAGATACGCTTGCTGGGATGATTGCAGGATTTGCAGGCCAGTTTAAGCAAGCTAGTCTTTACGAACGTGTGGCAGTAGCGACCCATCTTCATTCAGCCATAGCCCAAGAACTAGCTCAAGAAGATTATGTGGTTTTGCCAACGGAGATTAGTAATTGTCTTCCTAAAGTAATGAAAATTATTTGTCAAAAAGAGAGGGTAAGCAAAGATAAACTTGTTTAAAATAGATAGATAAACCTACTTCCTTCTCTTAATTTATGATTCTTGAAATGCGCCTGCTTTAATGCTAAACTAGACGTATCAAAGATAAGGTCTTGTTTTTGGAACTGGAAAGAGATGAACAAATCAAATACATAAAAGATAAACTCATTTTTATTCATTTAGTAAAAAGAAAATGCATATTTTTAAAGAAAGATTGATGAAAAATGTAAATTTGATCTTTTTACTTGAATAAAAAGCGGTTTCATAGTAAAATAAGAACTGAGAATGATGGAGGTAAATCGGTGGAAAATCTGAAGAAAATGGCAGGTATCAAGGCTGCTGAGTTCGTGAGCGATGGAATGGTCGTTGGACTTGGAACAGGCTCGACTGCCTATTATTTTGTCGAAGAAATCGGTCGTCGTATCAAGGAAGAAGGATTGCAGATTATAGCTGTAACGACTTCTAGTGTGACCACTAAACAGGCAGAAGGCCTTAATATCCCACTCAAATCTATTGACCAAGTAGACTTTGTCGATGTGACAGTTGATGGCGCAGATGAAGTGGATAGTCAGTTTAATGGAATCAAAGGTGGTGGTGGTGCCCTTCTCATGGAAAAGGTGGTCGCAACACCATCAAAAGAATATATTTGGGTGGTGGATGAAAGCAAGATGGTCGAAAAACTAGGCGCTTTTAAATTGCCAGTAGAAGTGGTTCAGTATGGTGCAGAGCAGGTCTTTCGTCATTTTGAACGAGCTGGCTACAAACCAAGTTTCCGTGAAAAAGATGGCCAGCGTTTTGTGACGGATATGCAGAATTTTATCATCGATCTTGCCTTGGATGTCATTGAAAATCCAATTGCTTTCGGACAAGAATTGGACCATGTTGTTGGTGTCGTAGAGCACGGTTTATTCAACCAAATGGTGGATAAGGTCATCGTTGCTGGACGAGATGGGGTTCAGATTTTAACCTCAAGAAAAGAAAAATAGAAGGGGGCATAAGATGTCTAAATTTAATCGTATTCATTTGGTGGTACTGGATTCTGTAGGAATCGGTGCTGCACCAGATGCTAATAACTTTGTCAATGCAGGGGTTCCAGATGGAGCTTCTGACACACTGGGACACATTTCAAAAACAGTTGGTTTGAATGTCCCAAACATGGCTAAAATCGGTCTTGGAAATATTCCTCGTGAAACTCCTCTTAAGACTGTAGCAGCAGAAAGCAATCCAACTGGATATGCAACAAAATTAGAAGAAGTATCCCTTGGTAAGGATACTATGACTGGACACTGGGAAATCATGGGACTAAACATTACGGAGCCTTTCGATACTTTCTGGAACGGATTCCCAGAAGAAATCCTGACAAAAATCGAAGAATTCTCAGGACGCAAGGTTATTCGTGAAGCTAACAAACCTTACTCAGGAACAGCTGTTATCGATGATTTTGGACCACGTCAGATGGAAACTGGAGAGTTGATTATCTATACTTCAGCTGACCCTGTTTTGCAAATTGCTGCTCACGAAGACATCATTCCTTTGGATGAATTGTACCGTATCTGTGAATACGCTCGTTCGATTACCCTTGAGCGCCCTGCCCTTCTAGGTCGTATCATTGCTCGCCCTTATGTAGGTGAACCAGGTAACTTCACTCGTACGGCAAACCGTCGTGACTTGGCTGTATCTCCATTTGCCCCAACTGTTTTGGATAAATTGAATGAGGCTGGTATCGATACTTATGCTGTGGGTAAAATCAATGATATCTTTAACGGTGCTGGTATTAACCATGACATGGGCCACAACAAGTCAAATAGTCATGGAATTGATACACTATTGAAGACCATGGGTCTTGCTGAGTTTGAAAAAGGGTTCTCATTCACAAACTTGGTTGACTTTGATGCCCTTTATGGCCACCGCCGCAATGCTCATGGTTACCGTGATTGCTTGCATGAGTTTGATGAACGCTTACCTGAAATTATCGCAGCCATGCGAGAGAACGACCTTCTCTTGATTACTGCGGACCACGGGAACGACCCAACTTACGCAGGAACAGACCACACTCGCGAATATATCCCACTTTTGGCTTACAGTCCTGCTTTTAAAGGAAATGGTGTCATTCCAGTAGGACATTTTGCAGATATTTCAGCAACAGTTGCGGATAACTTTGGTGTTGAAACTGCCATGATTGGGGAAAGTTTCTTAGATAAATTGGTATAAGATGACGCGCTATGCTTTGCTGGTTAGAGGCATCAATGTTGGTGGTAAGAATAAGGTCATCATGGCGGAGCTTCGTCAAGAATTGACAGACTTGGGGCTGGAAAAGGTTGAAACCTACATCAACAGTGGCAACATTTTCTTTACTTCGACAGAACCAAAAGCTCGATTGGTTGAAAAATTAGAGACTTTCTTTGCAGTCCATTATCCATTTATTCATAGTTTTTCCCTACTGAGTCAAGAAGACTATGAAGCAGAAGTGGAGAATCTACCAGCTTGGTGGAACGAAGACTTGGCACGAAAAGATGTCCTCTTCTACACGGAGGGTTTGGATGTGGACCAAGTCATCGAGAAAGTAGACAGTTTAAAACTGGAAGATGAGGTGCTTCATTTTGGTAAACTTGGGATTTTCTGGGGAAAATTCTCTGAAGAATCCTACTCTAAGACTGCCTATCACAAGTACTTGCTCAAGATGCCTTTCTATCGCAATATTACCATTCGCAATGCAAAAACCTTTGACAAAATCGGTCAAATGCTAAAAACTAAAAAAGGAGACACACAATGACATTTTTAGACAAAATCAATGAAACAGCTGCTTTCCTGAAAGACAAGGGAATTCAAGCACCTGAGTTCGGTCTAATCCTTGGGTCAGGTCTTGGAGAATTGGCAGAAGAAATCGAAAATCCAGTTGTAGTAGACTATGCTGAGATTCCAAACTGGGGCCGTTCAACAGTAGTTGGTCACGCTGGGAAATTGGTATATGGTGAGCTGGCAGGTCGCAAGGTCTTGGCTCTTCAAGGTCGCTTCCATTTCTACGAAGGGAATCCTCTGGAAGTGGTGACTTTCCCAGTACGTGTCATGAAAGTTCTTGGATGTGAAGGTGTCATTGTAACCAATGCAGCTGGTGGTATTGGATATGGCCCTGGTACTTTGATGGCTATCTCAGACCATATCAATATGACGGGGCAAAATCCATTGATGGGTGAAAACTTGGATGACTTTGGTCCTCGTTTCCCAGATATGTCTAAGGCCTACACACCAGAATACCGTGCTACTGCCCATGAAGTGGCTAAAAAACTTGGTATCAAGCTTGATGAAGGTGTCTATATCGGTGTAACTGGTCCAACTTATGAAACACCAGCAGAAATTCGCGCCTATAAGACACTGGGAGCAGATGCAGTTGGCATGTCTACGGTTCCTGAAGTGATCGTGGCAGCCCACTCAGGCTTGAAAGTTCTGGGAATTTCATGTATTACTAACTTTGCCGCTGGTTTCCAAGAAGAACTCAACCACGAAGAAGTTGTGGAAGTAACCGAACGTGTCAAAGGTGATTTCAAAGGCTTGCTTAAAGCGATTCTTGCAGAATTGTAAGAAAAAAGATTTAAAAGGGGGAATGCCTCTTTCCTTTCATGGTTGACTATTCGGAACAAAGAAGAAACATAGGTAGACTATGGGTTTCTTCTTACTCTTGTAACTGAAAGAGTCTGATAGTTAGCATTGTGAAAGACAAGATTCTAGGATACTAGCATTAGCTTCCTAGCCAAGCAGACTAGGATGATAAGAAGAGATAAGAATGAATTTATACTCAATGAAAATCAAAGAGCAAACTAGGGGCTGTACTTGAGTACGGTAAGGCGACGCTGACGTGGTTTGAAGAGATTTTCGAAGAGTATTACTTTCTGAATTTCTCAGTCTTGTCCTAGATAGGGGACAAGGAGATTTCGCTTGAGTCTGCTTACAAATAAACGAAAAGAAAGATAAGAAATAATGAAAATTGGTCAACGAATTATGCGCTTTGGCATAAAAAAATTAAGTATCGGAGTTGTATCTGTTGCAGTCGGCTTTGCATTTCTAGCTCCAGCTGGAATTTCAGCCAATGAACTAAAACAAGATGTAACATCTGAAGTGGCAACAAGAGTGCTAGATTCTAAGGAGGAATTGAGAGAACCGGAAAATGATGCTCCAAAACTAGAAACTCCTCTTAGAGAGGAATCAAGACTAGTTCCTCAACCTCTTCCGGAAGCAAGTGAAGTTCTTGAAAACAAAAAGGAAGAGTCAAAAGTAGAGATAACAGAGCCTGTTCAAGACTCACCTATTCTTGCTCCTGTAGAAGAAACTAAAGAAGAAGTTGTGACAGAAAAACCAACAAATACTCGTTCTCTAACCGCAGAAGATTTGGTGAAGATTTCCAAAGGGGAATTGCATTTAGAAAATGATTTGATCGATGAATCTCTCTATGGTGAAAAAGTTCTTGATTTGGAAGGGGATGATGACCAAGATGGCATCAAAAACAAAGATGAACTTTATGTTTACAACAAAGATGGTAAGGATTATCTAGGATATAACAGTCATCCCTTGCTAGCAGACAGTGATGGGGATGGTTTGGCAGATGGAGAAGATGACAATAAGAAAGAATGGTATGTCACAGACCGTGATTCTCTTCTCTTTATGGAGTTAGCCTATCGAGACGATGATTATATTGAGAAAATTTTAGATCATAAGAATCCTTTCCCGAGTCTCTATCTTGACCGTCAAGAATACAAACTCATGCACAATGAATTGGCTCCTTTCTGGAAAATGAAAAAAGCCTACCATACAGATAGTGGCTTGGATGCTTTCTTATTTGAGACTAAGAGCGACCTTCCTTATCTCAAAGATGGAACGGTGCACATGTTGGCTATTCGTGGAACGCGAGTTAATGACGCCAAAGACTTAAGTGCAGATTTGGTTTTATTAGGTGGAAATAAACCAGCTCAAGCGGATGATATCCGCAAGGTTGTTGGGGAATTAGCCAAGGATACAAGTATTACCAAGTTGTATATGACAGGTCATTCTCTTGGAGGCTACCTAGCTCAGATTGCAGCGGTTGAAGCTTACCAAAAATATCCTGATTTTTATAACCATGTATTGAGAAAAGTGACGACTTTCAGTGCTCCTAAAGTGATTACTTCCAGAACTGTTTGGAATGCTAAGAATGGTTTCTGGGATGTTGGTTTGGAAAGCCGTAAATTAGCTGTTAGTGGAAAAATTAAGCATTATGTGGTTGATAATGATAATGTTGTGACTCCCTTGATTCATAATGATCGTGATATTGTTACATTTACAGGTAATTCACGCTTTAAACACCGTTCTCGTGGCTATTTTGAAAGTCGAATGAATGATATTCCTAACTTTAATATTGGTAAACGAGCTACCTTAGACAAACATGGTTATCGTGATCCGAAATTGGATAAAGTGCGCTTCTTTAAGAAACAGGCTCTGCCTCAATCTTCTAGTCAACCAAGCGCTGAACCAATGGAAAATATTGCCTTAGGAAAACAGGTTACTCAAAGTTCGACAGCTTTCGGAGGAGATGCTAGAAGAGCTGTGGATGGCAAAGTTGATGGTAACTATGGTCACAATTCTGTCACTCATACCAACTTCCAATCTAAGCCTTGGTGGCAAGTAGATTTGGCTAAAGAAGAAACCATTCGCCAAATCAATATTTACAACCGAACAGACACTGCCCAGGATAGATTGGCAAACTTTGATGTCATTCTTTTAGATAGTTTTGGTAAAGAAATTGAGAGAAAACGCATAACATCACTTAAAGATGTGTCAGCACAAATTGCGATTAACCATAAAAAAGCGCGCTATGTTCGGATTGAGCTAGAAGGCTATAATGCCCTCAGTCTTGCAGAAGTCCAAGTATACCGTGCTGAGAATATCGCTTGGAAAAAACAAGCTAAGCAAAGTTCTACTGATTTTGGTGGAGATGCTAGTCGTGCCTTGGATGGCAATACCAATAGTAGTTATAGCCAGCAATCAATTACTCATACAAAATTTGAAAATCAACCTTGGTGGGAAGTTGATTTAGGTCGTACAGAACAGGTAGGACTGGTTCGCCTTCATAACCGTGGGGATGGAGAACTTTCTAAACGTCTGTCAGACTTTGATGTGATTTTATATGATGAAAAAGGGAAAGAAGTTGCTAGACAGTATGTTTCTAAACTTGACGGAACGAGCTTGGATGTTCAATTAAATGGGAAATTGGGACGCCGTGTTCGTGTGCAACTACGTAAGAACAATCAAGCCCTCAGTCTTGCAGAAGTAGAAGTTTTCCGCTTTATCGCTACGAATGGTGAGACGGCGACACAAATTTCTAAGCCAGTTCAACCAATCAGTCAGACTCCTGCAAAAGACAAAACATTAACAATTCAACATAGTGGAGCTTACATTGCCCGCTACTCTATAACTTGGGAAGAAGTTACAGTAGATAAAGATGGAAACCAAGTTGTTCGTAGTCGTTCTTGGGAAGGAAACGGTCGCAACCAGACTGCAGGTTTTGTCCTCAACCTCCCAATCAAAGAAAATATGAGAAATCTGCGAATTAAGATTGAGAAAAAGACAGGTCTACTATGGAATAGATGGCAAACAATCTATGAAAACAGACCAATTTTAGCTCAACCCCACCGTAAAATTACCCATTGGGGAACAACATTAAATTCTAAGATTTCTGATGACGATGTCTTGTAATCTGATGATACAATGACAGTTAGATGATTTAGTCTATAAGAGAAGAACTACCTGAGCTCGAATAGGACTCAGGTAGCTCTCTATGAAAGAACAAAAATAATACTCAATGAAANNGCAGGTTGCTCAAAGCACTGCTTTGAGGTTGTAGATATAACTGACGAAGTCAGCTCAAAACACTGTTTTGAGGTTGTGGATATAACTGACGAAGTCAGCTCAAAACACTGTTTTGAGGTTGTGGATATAACTGACGAAGTCAGTAACCATATATACGGCAAGGCGACGTTGACGTAGTTTGAAGAGATTTTCGAAGAGTATAAACAGAAAGGTAGAGCGCGTGTTCTAATTTGAACACGATCGGAAATTCGTACCTATAAGATGCTTGGAACAGATGTGGTCGGAATGTCAACTGCTCCTGAAGTTATTGTTGTAGCCTATCAGGTTTGAAACTTCTAGGAATTTTATGTATTACTAACTATACTACTGGTTTCAAAGAAGAGATTAACCACGAAGAGGTTATAGAAGTGACTGAGTGTGTTAAAGGTGATTTTAAAGGCTTACTTAAAGCCGTTTTTGCTGAATTATTACTATGTTAAAAGAATTGAGGAGTATTTTTCAGAAAATTCCTTATAATCTTAAATTATTCCTAGCAGTCATTTTGCAAGGAATAGTTTCAGGTTTATCTGGTATTTTTCTACATTATCTTTTAAAGATAATAGAGGAGATAGCTTTTGGTCAATCAGAGCATCAAACTGTATTCTTGACAGATGGAGTTTCCTCATCGCGGATAGGATTAAGTTTAATAATCGTGGGTGTCAGCTCATCCTTGGTCTGGTATTTCTTGCAAAAAAAATCACAGATTTTTTCCATTAAAGCGCAGATGAAGGATGAGACTTCACAATACAAGCTTCATTTTTTAAAACAGCTATTTCATTCAATTTGGCAAATTATTGCAGTTGGAGGGGGAGCACCTATTGGCAAAGAAGCTGCGCCACGAGAGATTGGGACTCTATTTGCAGGACCAATTGGAAAAATATGTTCTCTCTCTAAGAAGGATCAAATCTTTCTCCTTGCTTGTGGTGCTGGTGCTGGTTTAGCAGCTGTCTACCAGGTTCCATTAACAAGTGTCTTCTTTGTTTTTGAAACTCTAGGAATTGCTCTATCTATTAAACGATTTGTCTTAGTCGGTTTGACTACCTATGTCTCAACCTATATAGCAGGCTTGGTTATTTCAGATCATGCTCTCTACCAGATTCCAGCCATTGCATGGTCATTAAAGGAAGCGTGGATTATTCCCTTATTACTTTTTTTCTTAACCCCACTAGCTTGGCTTTTTGGTCGCTTGAGTAAAGAAGTGTCTTCAAACAGGATAAAAGATAAACGAGTACTTCTCACATTGCCTACAGCTTTTCTTTTTCTTGCTGGGTTGGCAAGTTATTTTCCACATCTACTTGGAAATGGACGTATGATGGCTCAGGAAGTATTGAATGGTAGCAATGGCAAAACAGTATTCTTCTTGTTTATCCTAAAAGCACTGGTCGTTCTTATTACTCTGTGGGCAGGGGCCTATGGTGGTACACTTACGCCATCTTTTGCCTTGGGGATGGCTGGAGCTGCTCTCTTGGGCATGATTCTAGGTTTGGACAGTCAGCTAACTGTTTTACTTATGGGGTCTGTTTGCTTTTTATCTGTGACCTTGAGGGCGCCCATTTCTGCAACCGGATTAGTAATAGGTTTCACTGGGCTAGCTTTGGATTCTCTTCCGTATCTCTTAGTAACAGCTATTTTAGCCTATGAATTTGCAAAAATATTAGATCGTTTTTCTTGGGCTAACATACTGTGTCAGAAGTCAAAGAATAGAGTAATAAGATAGAGAATGACCGTTTCTTCTAATCAAAGATTTATCTTAAAAGATTAAAAACTATTGTCAATTTATCAATAACTGTTTCAAATAAAAAAGAAGTAGGCTTATCGGAGTCACGATTGAATCCGATTTTTCCTAGCTATGAAATATAAAAAAAGAAAGGTAGAGCGCGTGTTCTAATTTGAACACGAGCGGAAAACTTTTCTAAAAACTCAGAAGAGAAGAGGAGTTCGGGTTTGAATTGAAGCCGTTCTAATCTTCTCAATATCATCAAAATTAAGAAAGAAAGGTAGAGCGTGTGTTCTGATTTGAACACGAGCGGAAAACTTTTCATAACAATAAAAGAAAGGATGGGTTAACTGTATTCATTGAACTGAATACGGGCGGAGAACTGTGTAAAAAAGATAAACTGTCTAGCATCTGAGATGCGTCGTCAGTTTTCTATTTTTACTTTGTTCTCTGTCGCCCTTTATATCTTAACTATGTCTATCCATATTGCTGCTCAGCAGGGTGAAATTGCTGATAAAATTCTTCTTCCTGGGGATCCTCTTCGTGCTAAATTTATTGCGGAGAATTTCCTTGAAGATGCTGTTTGCTTTAACGAAGTGCGTAACATGTTTGGATACACAGGTACTTACAAGGGTCACCGTGTATCTGTTATGGGAACAGGGATGGGTATGCCCTCAATCTCTATCTATGCTCGTGAATTGATTGTCGATTACGGTGTGAAAAAATTGATCCGTGTCGGTACAGCCGGTTCTTTGAATGAGGATGTTCACGTTCGTGAGTTGGTCTTGGCACAAGCAGCTGCTACCAATTCAAATATCATCCGCAACGATTGGCCTCAATACGATTTCCCACAAATCGCTAGCTTTGATTTGCTTGATAAGGCCTACCATATCGCTAAAGAACTCGGTATGACCACCCACGTTGGGAACGTTTTGTCTTCTGATGTCTTTTATTCAAACTACTTTGAAAAGAACATTGAGCTTGGTAAATGGGGAGTCAAGGCTGTGGAAATGGAAGCAGCAGCTCTTTACTATTTGGCGGCCCAGCACCATGTTGATGCTCTTGCTATCATGACTATTTCTGATAGTTTGGTTAACCCAGACGAAGACACAACTGCAGAAGAACGCCAAAATACCTTCACCGATATGATGAAGGTTGGTTTAGAAACTTTGATTGCAGAATAAAAGAGAACACAAAAGGAAGACTTTCTTTATGAATTGGAGGACTTCCTTTTCTTATCTAGAAATTGATCTAGCTCTCTCTGATTTCGAAGAATAGTGACTTTATGTGAATATTCTTGGCAAAGTTTTTGGTAATTTTCTTTTTGAGTTTTTGTTCGCCCCTCCCAGAGAATCCATCGTACAAACTCCCAGTCAAAGCGTTCAGGGCATCCCTTAGCCATACTTTCTCTGACTTTTCCCCGGTATTTAAGATAACGCTTAAAGGCCCGAAAGAGACAGGTAAATGGTGAAAAATTGAGAAAGATGATTTGGTCAGCTTCCTGCATTCTTTCCTCATAGAAACACCAAGAATAATTACCATCGATGACCCAAGCTTCATGCTTGGTAAGAAAATTTTTCATCTCGGTTAACATCCATTCGCGATCACTGTCTTGCCAACCAGGTTGAAATTGGAGTGTGTCCATGTGAAGTTTTGGGATGGAGTGGTAGTGAGACAACTTTTCAGCTAGAGTTGACTTACCTGCACCAGAATATCCGATAATTGCGATTTTCATTTTCTACCTTTCCTATTTGAGGACAAAAAAACAGCCTCTATGGACTGTTTCTTATTTAGCAAGTTTAGCTGAAAGACGAGCTTTATCGCGGCTTGCTTTGTTTTTGTGAATCAAACCTTTAGTTTCTGCTTTATCGATAGCTGAGCTAGCAGCACGGAAAAGTTCTTCAGATGGGTTTGCTTCGAAAGCTTTGATAGCAGTACGCATAGCTGATTTTTGAGCTGAGTTCTTTTCGTTTTGTTTAACGTTCAATTCAGCGCGTTTGATAGCTGATTTAATGTTTGCCAATGTTCTTACCTCCATATTTACTAACTATACCATTATATCTGAAAACTTACGTTTTGACAAGGGAAAATTACTTTTTTAAGTAAATTTCATCGATTTCATGGTTCTTACTTTTATGTAGAATCACTTCCGCACGATTTCTAGTTGGTTCAATATAATTTTGTAGATTTGTGAGATTGATACTGGTCCAGACCTGATGGGCAAAGGACTCCACTTCCCCAATCGGCATTTGAGTAAAACGATAATAGTAGCTATCAGGGTCGTTTTGGGCTAGGCTCAGCATCTTCAAGAAACGGTCCAGATACCAACTCTCAATATCATCCACTCCAGCATCTACATAGATGGAAAAGTCAAAGAAGTCAGTGATATAGAGACGATCGTTTTGTGGATTTTGAAAGACATTGATTCCTTCAACAATTACAAAATCAGCAGCTTTGACACTTTGCTTTTCCTCAGGTACGATGTCGTAGACTTCATGAGAATAGACAGGAATATCCACATCTTGTCCATTTTTGATGCAGTCCAAGAAGTTGAGAAGAGCTTCCATATCATAGCTTTCAGGAAATCCCTTACGATTTAAAATCCCTTGTTCAATCAAGGTCTGGTTGGGATAGAGAAAGCCGTCAGTTGTTACCAACTCAACCGTAGCATCTGTCAGTGTACGGGACAGTAGGATTTGAAGTAGGCGACTGGTTGTTGATTTTCCAACGGCAACACTCCCAGAAACCCCAATAATAAAAGGTTGAGATTTACTTTCACGTTGGAGGAAAATTCCTTTTGAAAAGGCCAAATCTTCCTTAGTTCGCTTGTAAATCTGAATCAGATGAGCCAAGGGGAGATAGATATCTGTAACGTCTTGAAGACTGATTTGGTCATTAAAACTCTTGATAGATTCCAATTCTTCTTCTGTCAAAGGAGGTGTTGTCTTTCGATGTAAAGATTGCCAAGTCTGGCGGCTGATTTTTTCAAAATGTAAAAATTCGTTGGTCATTTGTTTTCCCCTAGATATTTTGTCTATCATACCATAAAAAGTTAAAAAAATAAAGCGGTTTCTTGAATGTGGTAAGTCAATAGTATACAATATAAGTAGATAGAGGATGAACAATTTATTGATGAAGTAGGAGCTGCTTTCTACTGACTTATCAGCTATAAAGGGGGCTTTGGGGTTTATAACTTATAGGAGGTGTACTATGAAAATCTTGAAACGTTACCTATTGGAACTCTGTTTTATTTTAAGTTTTGCCTTACCTTTTATAAAAGGAGTCAATGCGGATAATGGTAGACGCTTTGTGGAAATCTATTACGGTTTTACTTTTTTGATGGAACATGCTATTGTAACAGCTATCTTTATCTGTTCGCTCTTGATTGCTTGGCTACTAAAAAAACGGTGGACGAAATGGCTCGCTGCTGGTAGTTATTGCTTTTTAGTCTTATGGATTGCGACAGAGGGTTATTTCTTCCGCATGTCGCTAGAAGATTTGATACGACTTTGGACAAGTTTGGAAATCCTGACACAAACTTATCAGTTGGGCTTTTATCTAAATATTTTGTTGGGAATTTTGTTGATAATTAAGTATCTGAAGGTTAAGCAATAGTAATAAAAATGCGCTTGATTATAGACAATAAATTTGTTGTTTTATCATGGCAATGATAACTGTAGTCCTAGATGAAATACAATTTGCTTATAAAAGTTGAAAGAGATTGAAGGGGAGTTATTGTAACGCAACTTCCTTCAATCTTTTTGTTTTATTCTGGATATGTAAACGATTTACAATTTAACTCAAATTATGGTAAAATAGTTTCATGAGTAAAATGTATTATGCAGAAAATCCTGACGCTGCTCACGACATTCATGAGTTGAGAGTAGAATTGTTGGGAGAAAAAATGACCTTTCTGACGGATGCAGGTGTTTTTAGCAAGAAGATGGTTGACTTCGGAAGTCAACTCTTGCTCAAGTGTCTGGAGGTCAACCAAGGAGAAACTGTTCTTGATGTAGGCTGTGGTTACGGACCTTTGGGCTTGTCTTTATCTAAGGCTTATGGAGTACAGTCGACCATGGTCGATATCAATAATCGTGCCTTGGATTTGGCGCGACAAAATGCTGAACGAAATAAAGTAGAAGCGACGATTTTCCAGTCCAACATCTATGAACAAGTTGGAGGGAAATTTGACCATGTTATTTCAAATCCCCCTATCCGTGCGGGCAAGCAAGTCGTTCATGAAATCATTGAGAAAAGTAAAGATTTCTTGGAAACTGGTGGGGATTTGACAATCGTTATCCAGAAAAAACAAGGGGCCCCAAGTGCCAAGTCCAAGATGGAAGAGGTGTTTGGCAATTGTGAAATCCTTAAAAAAGACAAGGGATATTATATCCTTAGAAGTGTGAAAGAATGAGAGCAGTTGATTTAATCCAAAAAAAACGAGACGGTCAAGAATTGACTTCAAGTGAAATTGAATGGCTGATAGAAGGCTATGTATCAGGAACTGTTCCTGATTATCAAATGTCTGCCTTTGCTATGGCTGTTTACTTTAAAGGAATGACGACTCGAGAAATATCTGATTTGACCATGAAAATGGTTCATACAGGTCAAGAGTTTGATTTATCCGCTATTGATGGGGTTAAGGTTGACAAGCATTCTACTGGGGGTGTTGGTGACAAGGTGACCTTGATTTTAGCTCCTCTTGTTGCTAGCTTCGGTGTACCTGTAGCAAAAATGAGTGGTCGTGGTCTCGGCCATACTGGTGGGACAATTGATAAATTGGAGTCCATTAAGGGCTATCAAGTCGAGCGCAGTCAAGAAGATTTCATTCGTCAGGTACAGGACATTGGTGTATCTGTCATTGGGCAATCAGACCAACTGGTTAAAGCTGACAAGCTTCTCTACGCTCTCCGTGATGTGACCGCAACTGTCGACACGATTCCTTTGATTGCGAGTTCGGTGATGAGCAAGAAAATTGCGGCAGGAGCGGATGCTATTTTGCTAGACGTGACTGTCGGTGAGGGTGCCTTCATGAAAACGGTTGATGAGGCGCGTGAGTTGGCTCAAACTATGGTGGAACTTGGTAAGGCTGTTGGACGGAAGACGGTAGCAGTGATTACGGATATGAGCCAGCCCTTGGGACGAGCGATTGGAAATCGTCTGGAAATCCTTGAAGCATTGGAGATTTTACAAGGGCAAGGCCGTCAGGATATTACCCACTTTATCTGTGAATTGGCTCAAATTATGCTTGGCCTGGCAAATGTAAACAAGACAGTTGAAGAAGTTCGCCAACATCTTGAAAATGGTCAAGCGCTGGCTAAGTTTGAGGAAATGGTCCAAGCCCAAGGTGGAGACTTGGAAGACCTCTATCGCCCTGTCAATGTTGCCCATGTGGTGGAAATCCCTGCCCAGGAAACGGGTATTATCTCAGCTCTTCCAGCTATGGAATTTGGACTTTATGCTATGAGACTGGGGGCAGGCCGTGCAGTCAAGTCTGATGCCTTGGACTATGAAACAGGAATTGTTTTTGAAAAGAAAGTTGGAGATTCCGTTCAAAAGGGAGAAATTGTTGCAAAAGTATACACAAATGGAAAAATTTCTCCTCAGCTAGTTACAGATTTTCAAAAATATGTTAAAATAAATGATAGGGTGCAAAGTTTACGAGAAATTATAGAAATTATCTCATAAATCGTAGGAGAATCCGAATATGAAATTAAATAAATATATCGATCATACGCTTTTAAAACAAGATGCAACAGAAAATCAAATTGATTGTTTGTTGTCTGAGGCTAGGGAGTATGATTTTGCCAGTGTTTGCGTTAATCCGACCTGGGTTGAACATGCCAAAAAAGGGCTTGAAGACACAGATGTCAAGGTCTGCACAGTAGTAGGTTTCCCTTTGGGAGCAACAACTTCAACTGTGAAAGCTTTTGAGACAAAAGAAGCTATCCAAAATGGTGCAGACGAGATTGATATGGTGATCAATGTTGGGGCTCTCAAATCAGCTGATTTGGCCTTGGTAGAGTCAGATATTCGCGCAGTAGTGGAAGCAAGTGGTGACAAGTTAGTGAAAGTCATTATTGAAGCGTGCCTTCTGACAGACCAAGAAAAAGTTGTAGCCTGCCAATTAGCCCAAAAAGCTGGGGCTGACTTTGTCAAAACATCTACTGGCTTTTCAACTGGTGGTGCTACGATAGCAGATGTCAAATTGATGCGTGAAACAGTTGGACCTGATATGGGAGTCAAGGCTGCTGGTGGAGCTCGTTCTTATGCAGATGCTCTTGCCTTTGTTGAAGCAGGTGCGACCCGTATCGGAACGTCAGCTGGGGTAGCAATTCTAAAAGGAGAATTGGCTGATGGCGACTACTGAGTTGATTGAACTGGCAATTGAAACCAGCAAACATGCCTATGTCCCTTATTCTCACTTTCCTATCGGAGCAGTTTTAGTGGCAAAAGACGGAAGTGTTTACACGGGAGTGAATATTGAAAATGCTAGCTATCCTTTGACCAATTGCGGTGAGAGAACAGCCATTTTTAAGGCTATATCTGAAGGACAAAGAGAATTTTCAGAATTGATTGTCTATGGACAAACTGAAAAACCGATTTCACCATGTGGTGCTTGTCGCCAAGTAATGGTTGAATTTTTTGAACAAGATCTAAAAGTGACCTTAGTCGCAAAAGATAAATCGACGGTCGAGATGACGGTCGGGGAATTACTTCCATATTCTTTTACAGACTTAAATTAGTCTGAGTCGCTCTTTGAGTGGCACGGTCCTTGTGGCCAACCAATCCATACTTGCAACATCGTTGCACATCTTATTTAGGAGGTTCAGTAATGAACAAGAAACAATGGCTAGGTCTTGGCCTAGTAGCAGTGGCAGCAGTTGGACTTGCTGCATGTGGTAACCGCTCTTCTCGTAAGGCAGATTCATCTTCTGATGTGAAGACAAAAGCAGCAATCGTCACTGATACTGGTGGTGTTGATGATAAATCATTCAACCAATCAGCTTGGGAAGGTTTGCAGGCTTGGGGTAAAGAACACAATCTTTCAAAAGATAACGGTTTCACTTACTTCCAATCAACAAGTGAAGCTGACTACGCTAACAACTTGCAACAAGCGGCTGGAAGTTACAACCTAATCTTCGGTGTTGGTTTTGCCCTTCACAATGCGGTTGAAGAAGCAGCTAAAGAACATTCTGACTTGAACTATGTCTTGATTGATGATGTGATTAAAGATCAAAAGAATGTTGCGAGCGTAACTTTCGCTGATAATGAGTCAGGTTACCTTGCAGGTGTAGCTGCAGCAAAAACAACTAAAACAAAACAAGTTGGTTTTGTAGGTGGGCAGGAGTCAGAAGTTATCTCTCGTTTTGAAGCTGGTTTCAAGGCAGGTGTTGCCTCAGTAGACCCATCTATCAAAGTACAAGTTGACTATGCTGGTTCATTTGGTGATGCTGCTAAAGGTAAAACAATTGCAGCAGCACAATACGCAGCTGGTGCAGATATTGTTTACCAAGTAGCTGGTGGTACAGGTGCTGGTGTCTTTGCAGAAGCAAAATCACTCAACGAAAGCCGTCCTGAAAATGAAAAAGTTTGGGTTATCGGTGTTGACCGTGACCAAGAAGCAGAAGGTAAATACACTTCTAAAGATGGCAAAGAATCAAACTTTGTTCTTGCATCTACTTTGAAACAAGTTGGTACAACTGTAAAAGATATTTCTAACAAGGCAGAAAAAGGTGAATTCCCTGGCGGTCAAGTGATCGTTTACTCATTGAAAGATAAAGGGGTTGACTTGGCAGTAACAAACCTTTCAGAAGAAGGTAAAAAAGCTGTCGAAGATGCTAAAGCTAAAATCCTTGATGGAAGCGTAAAAGTTCCTGCAAAATAATGGATGGAAGTTATTTCTTAGGAAGCGGCCATCGGCCGCTTTTTAAGAGTTGAGACAAAGTCATTTTGTCTCAGTAAAGCTTGCTACTAGAGAAACTAGCAAGTTTTATTGAAATAAAATAAGACTCTGAAAGGAAGAGCACATGGCACACGAAAATGTCATTGAGATGCGTGATATTACCAAGGTGTTTGGTGAATTTGTTGCCAACGACAAAATCAACCTGCACCTACGAAAAGGTGAAATTCATGCACTTTTAGGAGAAAATGGGGCTGGTAAGTCCACGCTCATGAACATGTTAGCAGGGCTTCTTGAACCAACTAGTGGTGAAATCGCGGTCAACGGTCAAGTTGTCAACCTTGACTCCCCATCTAAAGCAGCTGGCTTGGGAATCGGAATGGTTCACCAGCACTTTATGTTGGTAGAGGCTTTCACGGTGGCTGAAAACATTATTTTAGGAAGTGAATTGACTAAAAATGGTGTGCTAGATATCGCTGGAGCTAGCAAAGAAATCAAGGCTCTTTCTGAACGTTATGGCTTAGCTGTGGACCCTTCTGCCAAGGTGGCAGACATCTCAGTTGGAGCCCAACAACGTGTAGAAATTTTAAAAACCCTTTATCGGGGAGCTGATATTCTTATTTTTGACGAACCAACGGCTGTTTTGACTCCATCAGAAATTGAGGAGTTGATGGCTATTATGAAAAATCTTGTCAAAGAAGGAAAATCAATTATCTTGATTACCCACAAGTTGGACGAGATTCGCGCAGTTTCTGACCGCGTTACAGTTATCCGTCGTGGGAAATCAATTGAAACCGTCAAAATTGCAGGGGCTACTAATGCTGATTTGGCAGAAATGATGGTAGGACGTTCTGTTTCCTTTAAAACAGAGAAACAAGCCTCTCAACCAAAAGAAGTGGTCTTGTCTATCAAAGATTTGGTGGTCAATGAAAACCGTGGTGTCCCAGCTGTGAAAAATCTATCCTTGGATGTTCGTGCTGGAGAGATTGTTGGTATTGCAGGGATTGATGGAAATGGTCAGTCTGAACTGATTCAAGCCATCACAGGTCTTCGCAAGGTTGAATCTGGAAGCATTGAGCTAAAAGGAGATTCAATTGTAGGCTTGCACCCACGACAAATTACAGAACTAAGTGTTGGGCACGTTCCAGAAGACCGCCACCGTGATGGCTTGATTTTGGAAATGATGATTTCTGAAAATATTGCCCTTCAAACCTACTATAAAGAACCACATAGTAAAAATGGAATTTTGAACTATTCAAATATTACTTCTTATGCTAAAAAGCTAATGGAAGAGTTTGATGTTCGTGCTGCCAGCGAAATTGTGCCTGCAGCTGCACTCTCGGGAGGAAATCAACAAAAAGCAATTATTGCTCGTGAAATTGATCGAGATCCTGATCTTCTTATCGTCAGCCAGCCAACTCGTGGTTTGGATGTCGGTGCTATTGAATATATCCACAAACGCTTGATTGAAGAGCGTGATAATGGTAAGGCTGTCCTTGTTGTCAGCTTTGAATTGGATGAGATTTTAAACGTCTCAGACCGTATTGCCGTTATCCATGATGGTAAGATTCAAGGTATTGTATCACCAGAAACAACCAATAAACAAGAACTTGGTGTCTTGATGGCTGGTGGAAACTTGGGAAAGGAGAAGAGTGATGTCTAAAAAATTACAACAAATTTCGGTTCCCTTGATTTCTGTTTTCCTAGGAATTTTACTCGGGGCCATTGTCATGTGGATCTTTGGTTATGATGCTATTTGGGGCTACGAAGAATTGTTCTATACAGCCTTTGGTAGCCTGCGTGGGATTGGGGAAATCTTCCGTGCTATGGGGCCTTTGGTCTTGATCGGTCTTGGTTTTGCTGTTGCCAGTCGTGCAGGTTTCTTTAACGTCGGACTTCCTGGTCAGGCTTTGGCTGGTTGGATTCTCAGTGGTTGGTTTGCCCTGTCGCATCCAGATATGCCCCGTCCCTTGATGATTCTAGCAACTATCGTGATTGCCCTGATTGCTGGAGGGATTGTCGGAGCGATTCCGGGTATTCTTAGAGCCTATCTAGGGACGTCAGAGGTTATTGTAACCATCATGATGAACTACATTGTCCTGTATGTAGGAAATGCTTTTATCCATGCCTTCCCTAAAGATTTCATGCAAAGTACAGATTCGACCATTCGTGTCGGGGCTAATGCAACCTACCAGACCCCTTGGTTGGCTGAGTTGACTGGGAATTCGCGGATGAATATTGGTATTTTCTTTGCCATCATTGCGGTTGCAGTTATTTGGTTCATGCTCAAGAAAACAACCCTTGGTTTTGAAATCCGTGCGGTTGGTCTCAATCCACATGCTTCAGAATACGCTGGTATTTCTGCCAAACGAACGATTATCCTCTCAATGATTATTTCAGGTGCTTTGGCAGGTCTTGGTGGAGCTGTTGAAGGGCTTGGGACCTTCCAGAACGTCTATGTTCAAGGGGCATCTTTAGCTGTCGGATTTAATGGTATGGCGGTTAGTCTGCTTGCGGCCAACTCACCAATTGGTATTCTCTTTGCAGCCTTCCTGTTTGGTGTTCTCCAAGTTGGAGCCCCTGGTATGAATGCGGCGCAGGTACCGTCTGAACTTGTCAGCATTGTAACAGCTTCTATTATCTTCTTTGTCAGTGTTCATTATCTTATCGAACGCTTTGTCAAATCGAAAAAACAAGTTAAAGGAGGTAAGTAAAGATGTCTATTACAACCTTGCTCACCCTCTTGGTGTCTTCTATGCTGATTTACTCAGCTCCCCTCATCTTTACAAGTATCGGTGGCGTTTTCTCTGAACGTGGTGGTGTCGTAAACGTCGGGCTTGAAGGAATTATGGTTATGGGTGCCTTTTCTGGAGTTGTCTTCAACCTTGAATTTGCAGAACAATTTGGAGCAGCAACTCCATGGCTATCTTTGATAGTTGCAGGATTGGTTGGTGGTGTCTTCTCTATCATCCACGCAGCAGCAACGGTTCATTTCCGTGCAGACCATGTTGTCAGCGGTACGGTATTGAACTTGATGGCGCCAGCCTTGGCTGTTTTCTTGGTGAAAGTTCTTTATAACAAAGGACAAACTGACAACCTAAGTCAGACTTTTGGACGCTTTGATTTCCCAGTCTTGGCAAATATTCCAGTTATCGGTGATATTTTCTTCAAGTCAACTAGCCTTCTTGGTTATCTGGCGATTGCCTTCTCGTTCCTTGCTTGGTTTATCCTCTTCAAGACTCGCTTTGGTCTTCGTCTTCGCTCTGTCGGTGAACACCCTCAAGCAGCGGACACTTTGGGAATCAATGTCTACAAGATGAGATATTTAGGGGTTATTATTTCAGGTTTCCTAGGTGGAATTGGTGGAGCGATTTATGCTCAATCCATCTCAGTTAACTTTTCAGTAACAACTATTGTTGGACCTGGATTTATCGCCCTTGCTGCGATGATTTTTGGAAAATGGAATCCAATCGGAGCCATGCTTTCTAGTCTTTTCTTTGGACTTTCACAAAGTTTGGCTGTTATCGGATCTCAATTGCCATTCCTACAAGGAGTGCCTGCGGTTTATCTTCAAATCGCACCTTATGTTTTGACAATTCTTGTCTTGGCAGCCTTCTTTGGAAAAGCAGTTGCACCAAAAGCAGATGGTATCAACTATATCAAATCGAAATAAGCATACAAAAAACGTCAGTTCTGTTCAAACTGGCGTTTTATTTTTTAGGATTTTGATGGGTTAAGTTCAGTCCCCAAGGGACAAGATTTTCAGTTTTATTTTTGATACGTGTGATATTATCCTTATGCCGAATGATAATCAAGCTAGCAAGTGCTAGGATAATAGCGATGAAGAGAGGATCATAGTGACTCAGGATAAAACCAAAAAGTGGAAAGAGTAGAACTCCGATGACAGCCGCGATAGATGCTGTGACACTAGATAGTGAAATCATACTACCAAGATAGAGGGTTCCAAAGAAAACAACTGCAAGGTAGAGACAGAAGACAGGCGCAAATCCGAAAATCACTCCAGCACTGGTTGCGACAGCCTTACCACCCTTAAATCCTGCAAAGATAGGGAAGGTATGTCCAATGACAGCTAAAAGTCCAAAGACGAGAGGCGAAACGCCTTGTAAATGAAAAATAATTGGAAGAAGCGTTGCTAGAGTTCCTTTGAAAAAGTCAATCACAAAGGTTGCCATACCAGCTTTCTTGCCTAAAATGCGGAAAGTATTGGTCGTTCCAGTGTTACCAGAACCATGCTCGCGCAGATTGATTTGAAAGAATACTTGTCCAATCCATAGACCAGACGGAATCGAACCCAGCAGATAGGCTAGGATTAATAAAACTATTGTAATCATACTCCTATTATATCATGAAATGGAGAAGAAAGGCATAGAATCTCTTCTGAAATTGTCACACCGGAGAAAGAAAAATTTTGCAAAATCCTTGGAAAACTTGTAGAATAGTAAAGATGAACGAATAGGAGGTTCCTTGTGTCAAAAAAGGAAATCAATATTAACAATTATAATGATGATGCCATTCAGGTGCTAGAAGGGTTGGATGCGGTCCGTAAACGTCCAGGGATGTATATCGGATCGACTGATGGGGCAGGTCTCCACCACCTCGTCTGGGAAATCGTCGACAATGCTGTCGATGAGGCCTTGTCTGGATTTGGTGACCGTATTGATGTGACCATCAATAAAGATGGCAGTTTAACGGTTCAAGACCATGGACGTGGGATGCCGACTGGTATGCACGCTATGGGAATTCCAACTGTTGAGGTTATCTTTACCATTCTTCATGCCGGAGGGAAATTCGGTCAGGGGGGCTACAAGACATCTGGTGGTCTCCACGGGGTTGGTTCTTCCGTTGTTAACGCTCTTTCAAGTTGGCTGGAAGTTGAAATCACCCGTGATGGTGCAATCTATAAGCAACGTTTTGAAAATGGTGGGAAACCTGTTACGACCTTGAAGAAAATCGGTACAGCGCCCAAGTCTAAAACAGGTACCAAGGTTACGTTTATGCCTGATGCGACCATCTTCTCTACGACAGATTTCAAGTACAATACCATCTCAGAACGCCTCAATGAGTCAGCCTTTCTCTTGAAAAATGTGACCTTGTCTTTGACGGATAAGCGTACAGATGAAGCGATTGAGTTTCATTATGAAAATGGGGTGCAGGACTTTGTTTCTTATCTGAACGAAGACAGGGAGACCTTGACGCCGGTTCTTTACTTTGAAGGGGAAGACAACGGTTTCCAAGTTGAAGTGGCTCTCCAGTACAATGACGGATTTTCAGATAACATCTTGTCCTTTGTCAATAACGTTCGCACCAAGGACGGTGGAACACATGAGACTGGACTTAAGTCTGCCATTACCAAGGTTATGAACGACTATGCGCGTAAGACGGGGCTTCTCAAGGAAAAAGATAAAAATCTTGAAGGTTCCGACTATCGTGAGGGACTAGCGGCTGTTCTTTCTATCCTTGTTCCTGAAGAACACCTCCAGTTTGAAGGTCAGACCAAGGACAAGCTAGGAAGCCCTCTTGCTCGTCCCGTTGTGGATGGAATTGTAGCTGATAAGTTGACCTTCTTCCTTATGGAAAATGGAGAATTGGCTTCTAATCTCATCCGCAAGGCTATTAAGGCCCGTGATGCTCGTGAAGCAGCACGTAAGGCGCGTGATGAGAGCCGAAATGGGAAGAAAAATAAGAAAGATAAGGGCTTGTTGTCTGGAAAATTGACCCCAGCCCAGTCTAAGAATCCAGCTAAGAATGAACTCTATCTAGTCGAGGGGGACTCTGCCGGTGGCTCTGCCAAGCAAGGCCGTGACCGCAAGTTCCAGGCAATCTTGCCCCTTCGTGGTAAGGTTATTAATACAGCCAAGGCCAAGATGGCGGATATTCTCAAAAATGAAGAAATCAACACCATGATTTATACTATTGGTGCAGATGTGGGAGCAGACTTCTCTCTTGAAGATGCCAACTATGACAAGATCATTATCATGACCGATGCGGATACAGACGGTGCCCACATTCAAACACTTCTTTTAACATTCTTTTATCGTTACATGCGTCCCCTAGTTGAGGCAGGACACGTTTATATCGCCCTTCCACCTCTTTACAAGATGTCCAAAGGCAAAGGCAAGAAAGAAGAAGTGGCTTACGCTTGGACGGACGGTGAATTAGAAGAACTCCGCAAACAATTTGGTAAAGGTGCTACCCTCCAACGCTATAAAGGTCTTGGTGAGATGAATGCGGACCAGCTTTGGGAAACAACCATGAACCCAGAAACGCGTACTCTTATCCGTGTCACGATCGAAGACCTAGCACGCGCAGAACGTCGTGTCAATGTCCTCATGGGAGACAAGGTCGAACCACGACGTAAGTGGATTGAGGATAATGTCAAGTTTACGCTGGAGGAGAGTGGGGCGTTTTGAAAGGATAAAAAAGAGAATATGAGTTATACCAAATATACAAATCAAGAATTTGAAAAACTTGCTGATGATGGCCAAATTAATATTATGGCTTTGTTTGGTAATGGAATAGATATTCAGTTAATGGAATATCTAGGTTCTCCGTATCGGACTTCTTATCAAAATTTCTATAATTATCTTTGCTATAAGAATTTTGATAAAGATAATATGATCTTTCAAAAAATGACTGAGGATAAGAAAGATAATGAAAAAGATCCTAATATTAAGAAAAACTGGAGTGACTTTGAGAATAGTTTAATTGAGATTTTTAATCAACCTAGCTACCTGAACGCAGAGAAATTGGCTAACGATTTCACTCAATTTCAAATCGAGTTCTCAAATTTTTTAAATGAAATAATTACTCCTAATATGATTGCTAAGTTAGGGAACGATAGCACTGAAAAAGGAATCGCTCTTAATTCTTTTACCCGTTTTTTAGGTGATTTAGATACGGAGAATTTCAATAAATTGGCTTTTCCTCGTAAAACTAAACATTATTCTTTATTTAATTGGGAAATTTTAAATTTCAACTATACTTCGATGTTAGATAATATTTTATTCCTAGATAAAGGACAATTTGATCCGCATCCTCATAAGCTTGCAGATAGGCAGATTCAATTCTATCCCAATCCTAAAGATATTCCTGCTCCTGGTTATTCAGCTATATCTGTTGATGGTTCTTGGGGACGCTTATCCAATTTGGATTTTAATAAAGACACTTGTTACTCTAGCTATTTAATAACAAATATCACTCATCCTCATGGTTATCAGAATATCCCTAAATCAATGTTATTCGGGTTTGATAATGAAGAACAAATAGAAGGTAAAAAGAAAAAGTTTTTGGCTAAAAATTTTCTAAAACCTTATTGGGCTCAGAATGATAAAAAATATAAATCATATTTCAATAATACTGATTTGTTTATATTATACGGTTTATCACTCGGTGATAGTGACTTTTGGTGGTGGAATAATATTCTTAACTCACTTTTGGAGACAGATTCTGAATTGATTATTTATAATTACAATAGAAATAATGAATCCGATAGTGACACAATTAATAGATTTATTAATGTAGCAGCCAACGAGAAACTGGATAATGGTAAACTAGATAAGCTTCATAAGAAAATTGCTATAGTTCAGTATAATTCTAAAACAAGACTATTTGCATTCAAATTGGATTGAATCCATGATTATCCCATATAATGAAATGACAATTTTCTCGCCAGATTTTCTGACAAGCTCACCAGTTCTAAAATCGGACGAAGTAAAAAGTACATTAAAATAAAAAATTAGGAGATTATCCAGATGAAAAAATTTATGGAATTAGCAGTTTAGATACAAAAGCTTTAGAAAACAACGAATTCTTCCAACTTCTATCTGAGAGCAGGGACGAGTTGGAGGCTTTTACAAAAGCCAATAAGTCTGAGCAGTTTTATGCAACGAAGCTTGGGGATATGGAGAAACTTCTTGAGACCTTGCAAGCTGGTTTGCACCGTTCCAAGGCCAGTCAAACGGTGGCTAGACTGGAAGCGTCTGATCGTGAGCGTGATGATGCGCTTTCTATCTTGATTGGTTTGGTCAAGGCCTTCTCTCGTGTCAAAGAGGCAGGTAGCAAGGAAGCTTACGACAAACTCAGCAAACTTTTCAAAAATTATGCTGGGCTAACGAGTATGAGCTACGAAAAAGAGACAGAAGCTATTAACCATTTGCTCAAGGAGCTAAAAGATACTGACTACCAAACTGCCCTTTCAACCCTGCATTTGACAACTCATGTAGAAACCTTGACAAAAGCGCAGGCTCAGTTTGAAAAAGCCTATAAGGAGCGTTTGGCTGAGCAAAAAGGCAAGGCACCTAGTCAAAACAAGGAAGTCCGTGCGAAACTACAAGAAATCTATGACTTCCTTGTGGACTTTACTGCAATCAACGCCTATGCTTATCCAGATAAGAAGCAGTATGCCGATCTCCGTGACCATCTCAACGCTATCCGTAGTCGCTATAAAAAACGCAAACCAAGCAAAAAAATTACCCCAACACAACCAGAAGAAGCCAAGTAGGTTGTTCTGGTTAATTTATGCCAGTCAAAATAAATCTTAGAAAGTGAATATAGGATATGAAGATGAATGAATTAGTGATTGGATTATTTGCTGCTTTGTTAGGTGCAATTGTGTCAATCTTTACTTTATATACCAATTATAGAAGTTCTTTAGATAGCATTTCAGGCTGGCGCTCAAAGCTTTTTGATGCAGCTTCTGCTAAAGAAATTACGCTTAAAGAAGTTCAGGCGTTAAGGACAGCTCTACGCTATGAACCAACTAGGGAGGTCCAAGAATACACTTTTGCTTGGATATCTAATATCATGATTTACTATTGTGATTATATTTCGTTAAAGTATTTTGAACATCATGAAACAAGTCTTTTGTATCAAGAACAGGAAATCATTAGAGTGTTTATCAGGTGTCTGTTGAAGAACCATTGGGAATACAATGCTTCTATGGTATCTTCGTTGAAATTCTTGAAGATTCATTACAAAACTTCAAAACAACCAGAATTTATTCGTGAAACGTATGATAAAGTAAAGGCAATAAGTAGGACCTTAGAGAATGACGATGAAGAATACGATCTGATTGAAAAAATCAATAAAAAGATGATGGGAAGTGTATGAAATGAAACTTGAACTAGATGTTAAAATTAATAAAAATGGTGAAGATAAGATAAATAAATTTTCTGCTCAAGATTATTTGGATAAATATGTAAAGCTTGATACGCCTAATCCCGATTCGTTTGGCTCGGCAGATGAATCATGCTACAAGAAAATTGGAGGATGGCTATTGACTAATATATTTAGCATGTATTTGATTTTCTTATATGTAATTGTAGGGGTTAATTTTGCAAGTGATCAAGGCTGGCTAGGGTTGAAGGAAATTAAACATCAAACAAATGTATTAGCTGTTTTGTTAGTAGTTTTTCTTATTATTAATAATCTGTTTAAAAAGAAGAAATAAAAACAAAGATGGCTGTCAAAGTCATGAAAAAACTAGTCATGGGATTTTTCAAAGAATTTGATAACGAAAAAGTTTCAGCTGATAGTCCGCTTTATAGACATACCCTCTACAGAATCGAGAGTTTTCACTAAAAAGGTAGGTATTCCTATGAGAACTGAACCCGAAATGCTAGATTTAATTTTACAAACTGCAAAAGTGCTACAAGTCGACGCTGTCGCCATGTCTGGTTCACGAACTGATACAACAGCACCAAAAGATGAGTTTCAAGACTATGATGTGGTCTATGTCGTGGACGATTTAGATAATCTGACGAGAGACCTTTCTTGGTTGGACCGGTTTGGCAAACGCATTATTGAGCAAGAAGTCACCCTTGATCACCGTCGCCTATATCTCATGCTTTTTGAAGATGGCAATCGGATTGATTTGACACTCTGCCCCAAAGACCATATCCAAGAGTGGGTGGATAGTGAAGCTGATTATACAGTATTGAAAGATGAGAAAGGCTTGTTTGAGTCTTATACTGCAAGTCCTCAACGTTACTGTACGAATCCAGCTAGCCCGATTGATTTTGAAAAAGCCTGCAATGAATTTTGGTGGGTGTCAGCTTACGTGGTTAAAGGAATTTGTCGTAATCAGCTCATCTACGCGACTGACCATCTCTACAGTATTTGCCAACAAGAACTCTTAAAAATCTTAGCTTGGCAGGTAGCAAGTAATAAGGGAACAGTAGACGTCGGCAAGAACTACAAGTACCTCTTTAACAATTTACCTGCTGAGAAAGAAAAGGAATTCTCGAATCTGCTTGATTTTTCAAGTGTAGAGAAACTTACTAAGTCTTTGTTTGTTACGATGCAACTTTTCCACAAAGAAGCTCAAAGACTTGCTCAAAAGCTGGACTTTGACTACGATAAAGAAGTGGCTGAGAAAATGATTCAGTATGCTGAGGAAAGAGTGAAGAAGTTTGGGAATAACTAGAAAAATGAAAAAGCGAGAGGAGAAGACTCATGATTGAAAAAGTGGAACGCCTCATTACAGAGATTAATCGTATTCATCGAGAATATTCTAAAGATTATTTTGAAACGGGTAAGGTGAAAAAAATTAATCTCAAGCATACCTTTTCAAAAGTTCCGACGAAAGCGATTTTGTCCTACCGTCTGAATTTACATGAGTCAATTAATGATTATCTGATGAAAGCGGATGTCCAAGATATTGCCTATGTTTATCGTGTCAAAACTTCTGAGTCTATTTTAGATAAAATTACACGTTTTTCTGAGCGTCAAGAGGGCTATCCTGTGAATTCGATTCTTAATGATATTTTTGGTGCTCGTATGATTTTAAGTTCCAAAGAGATAGCTCAAGTTATGGAGAAGCTAGATGATTGGCAAAATCTGTACGGACTAAAAAACTGGTATTTACGTGATAAAGATGGCTATGTCGGTATTCATATCTATTTTAAAAATAAAAGTAATTTTTATTACCCATGGGAACTCCAACTTTGGGATAAGAAAGATGTAGATAGTAATATCGCTAGCCATATCAAGTATAAACGAGGATTTGTGGAGTAGATATTTCAAGTGGAAATGAGGATACAGGAATTGGGTGAGACTCACTTACCATATATTTTTTCCTTTTCCATAAAACCTACTCTACATTCTTTGAAAGGAGTTGAACACGCCCTAAATGCTGAGTGAAAACTCCTTATTACTAACTGATGCAACAAATTTTAAACACATTAAATTACAGAAAGGATAGTTTGGTTATTTGTAGTAACTGAACACGGGACTAATTTTATTCGGAAAAAAGTCAAATCGTCTTGACTTCATCGAGCCCTACATCGATTTTCTATTTTTCTACAGACATTTTTGGCAAGCCAAATCGTCCTTTTATATCTTAACTGAACACCTTTTCTGTAAAAACCTACTCTACATTCTTTGAAAGGAGTTGAACACGCCCTAAATGCTGTGTGAAAAAGATAAATTCTCTTGTGAGTATCGCTAACTGCAAGAATTTTCTATTTTCACTTTGCATTTTACGGGCTTAGTATCCTATGTCTAACATTCAAAACATGTCCCTGGAGGACATCATGGGAGAGCGCTTTGGTCGCTACTCCAAGTATATTATTCAAGACCGGGCTTTGCCAGATATTCGTGATGGCTTGAAGCCGGTTCAGCGTCGTATTCTTTACTCTATGAATAAGGATGGCAATACCTTTGATAAGAGTTACCGCAAGTCGGCCAAGTCTGTCGGGAATATCATGGGGAATTTTCACCCACACGGTGACAGTTCTATCTATGATGCCATGGTTCGTATGTCACAGGACTGGAAAAATCGTGAGATTCTAGTTGTAATGCACGGTAATAACGGTTCTATGGACGGAGATCCGCCTGCGGCAATGCGTTATACAGAGGCACGTTTGTCTGAGATTGCAGGATATCTTCTTCAGGACATCGAGAAAAAGACCGTTCCTTTTGCTTGGAACTTTGATGACACTGAAAAAGAGCCGACTGTTCTGCCAGCAGCCTTTCCAAATCTTTTGGTCAATGGTTCTACTGGTATTTCGGCTGGTTATGCCACAGACATTCCACCACATAATTTAGCTGAGGTTATTGATGCCGCGGTTTATATGATTGACCACCCAACAGCCAAGGTTGACAAGTTGATGGAATTCTTGCCTGGACCAGATTTTCCTACAGGATCTATCATCCAAGGCCGTGATGAAATTAAAAAGGCCTATGAAACTGGGAAAGGGCGCGTGGTTGTTCGTTCCAAGACGGAGATTGAAAAGCTAAAAGGTGGTAAGGAACAAATCGTTATCACTGAGATTCCTTATGAAATCAATAAGGCCAATCTGGTCAAGAAAATCGACGATGTTCGTGTCAATAACAAGGTGTCAGGCATTGCTGAGGTTCGCGATGAGTCTGACCGTGACGGTCTTCGTATCGCTATTGAGCTCAAAAAAGACGCCAATACGGAGCTCGTTCTTAACTATCTCTTCAAATACACCGACCTACAAATCAACTATAACTTTAATATGGTGGCGATTGACAATTTCACGCCTCGTCAGGTTGGGATCGTCCCAATCTTGTCTAGCTATATCGCCCACCGTCGTGAGGTCATTTTGGCGCGTTCCCGCTTTGACAAGGAAAAGGCTGAGAAGCGTCTTCATATCGTTGAAGGTTTGATTCGTGTGATTTCAATTTTGGACGAAGTCATTGCTCTTATCCGTGCTTCTGAGAATAAGGCTGACGCCAAGGAAAACCTCAAGGTCAGCTATGATTTTACAGAAGAGCAGGCTGAGGCCATCGTGACCTTGCAACTGTACCGTTTGACCAATACAGACGTGGTTGTCTTGCAGGAAGAAGAAGCAGAACTTCGTGAGAAGATTGCTATGCTTGCTGCGATTATCGGTGATGAACGGACCATGTACAATCTTATGAAGAAAGAACTTCGTGAGGTCAAGAAGAAATTTGCAACTCCTCGTTTGAGTTCTTTAGAAGACACTGCGAAAGCAATTGAGATTGATACAGCTAGTCTTATCGCCGAGGAAGATACCTACGTCAGCGTGACCAAGGCTGGTTACATCAAACGTACCAGTCCACGTTCCTTTGCGGCTTCAACGCTGGAAGAAATTGGCAAACGTGATGATGACCGTTTGATTTTTGTTCAATCTGCCAAGACAACCCAGCACCTCTTGATGTTCACAAGTCTTGGAAATGTCATCTACAGACCAATCCATGAATTGGCAGATATTCGTTGGAAGGACATCGGCGAGCATCTGAGCCAGACCATTACAAACTTCGAAACGAATGAAGAAATCCTTTATGTGGAAGTCGTGGATCAGTTTGATGATGGCACAACCTACTTTGCAGCGACCCGTCTCGGTCAAATCAAGCGTGTAGAACGAAAAGAATTCACCCCATGGAGGACCTACAAGTCTAAGTCTGTCAAGTATGCTAAGCTAAAAGAAGAGACAGACCAGATTGTAGCAGTGGCTCCGATTAAACTAGATGATGTTCTTTTAATTAGCCAAAATGGTTATGCCCTGCGCTTCAATATCGAAGAGGTTCCTGTTGTCGGTGCCAAGGCTGCAGGTGTCAAGGCTATGAATTTGAAAGAAGATGATATTCTCCAATCCGCCTTTATCTGTAACACCCCGTCCTTCTACCTCTTGACCCAACGTGGAAGCTTGAAACGTGTTTCTATTGACGAAATTCCAGCAACCAGCCGTGCCAAACGAGGACTACAAGTCTTGCGTGAGTTGAAAAACAAACCGCATCGTGTCTTCTTAGCAGGAGCAGTTGCAGAACAAGGATTTGTAGGTGATCTCTTCAGTACAGAAGTAGAAGAAAACGACCAGATTCTGCTTGTCCAATCCAATAAAGGAACAATCTATGAAAGCCGATTGCAAGACTTGAACTTGTCAGAACGCACTAGCAACGGAAGCTTCATTTCTGACACGATTTCAGATGAAGAAGTTTTTGACGCTTATCTTAAAGAAGTATTTACTGAAGCTAAATAAGTGAAATGAAGAATCAGTTCTAAGAGCTGGTTCTTTTTATTGAAGAAATTTTCTGAAAATTACAAAATATACTTGCTATTTTAGAAAAATAGTGTAGAATATAAGAAATAGGTTTTTAGAATAAGGAGTGGAATATGACAGTAACGATTGATTGGGAAAACCTTGGTTTCTCCTATATGAAATTACCTTATCGCTATATTGCTCATTTCAAAAATGGACAATGGGATCAAGGAGAGCTTACAGAGGATGCAACCTTGCATATTTCAGAGTCTTCTCCAAGTCTTCACTATGGACAACAAGCATTTGAAGGTTTGAAAGCTTACCGTACTAAGGATGGTAGTGTTCAACTTTTCCGTCCTGACGAAAATGCTAAACGTCTGCAACGTACTTGTGATCGTCTCTTGATGCCACAAGTTCCGACAGACATGTTTGTAGAAGCTTGTAAGGCAGTTGTCCGCGCGAATGAAGAATACGTACCACCATATGGAACAGGTGGAACCCTTTATCTTCGTCCACTTTTGATTGGTGTTGGAGATATTATCGGGGTTAAACCAGCAGAGGAATACATTTTCACCATCTTTGCTATGCCAGTTGGAAATTACTTTAAGGGTGGATTGGTTCCAACCAACTTCTTGATTCAGGATGAATACGACCGTGCGGCTCCAAATGGTACAGGTGCGGCTAAGGTTGGTGGGAACTATGCTGCCAGTCTCTTGCCAGGGAAATTGGCCAAGTCACGTCATTTCTCAGATGTCATCTATCTAGACCCATCAACTCATACAAAGATTGAAGAAGTCGGATCAGCTAACTTCTTTGGAATTACAGCTGATAATGAATTTGTAACACCATTGAGTCCTTCTATCTTGCCATCTATTACCAAGTATTCTTTGCTTTATTTGGCAGAACACCGCTTGGGCTTAACTCCTATTGAGGGGGATGTCCCAATTGATAACCTTGACCGTTTTGTAGAGGCAGGTGCCTGTGGTACGGCAGCAGTTATTTCGCCAATTGGTGGAATTCAGCACGGTGATGATTTCCATGTATTCTATAGTGAAACAGAAGTAGGTCCTGTGACTCGTAAACTCTATGATGAATTGACAGGAATTCAGTTTGGTGATATTGAAGCGCCAGAAGGTTGGATTGTAAAAGTAGATTAAAATAAACTAAAGGAGATTTTTTATGAAATCGAAAAAGTGGCTCTTAACAGCAGGACTAGTCCTGAGTACAACAGCTTTTTTAGTAGCTTGTGGAAAAGCTGATAAAGAAGCAGATGCACCGACAACATTCTCGTATGTCTATGCAGTGGATCCAGCATCCTTGGACTATAGCATAGCAACGCGTACATCCACAACAGATATTATCGGGAATGTCGTTGATGGTTTGATGGAAAATGATAAATATGGTAATGTTATTCCTTCTTTGGCTGAGGATTGGTCTGTCTCAAAAGATGGATTGACTTATACCTATAAACTTCGTAAGGGAGTGAAATGGTACACTTCAGAAGGTGAAGAATACGCAGAAGTAACAGCCCATGACTTTGTGACAGGACTAAAACACGTGGCTGATGGTAAGTCAGACGGTGTCTCTCTCATCCAAAATTCAATCAAAGGCTTGGACGCCTATATGACTGGTGAAACCAATGATTTCTCTACAGTTGGTGTTAAAGCTTTGGATGACTACACAGTTGAGTATACATTGAATGCGCCAGAAAGTTTCTGGAATTCAAAAGTGACTACAGCGACGATGTTGCCTGTAAATGAAGAGTTTTTAAAGGCATCAGGAAAGAATTACGGAGAGGTTAGCCCAGCAGGTATTCTCTACAATGGTCCTTATTTCTTAAAAACATTGACTTCTAAATCGTTGATTGAATATGAAAAAAATCCAAATTACTGGGATAAAGAAAATGTTAAAATTGAGAAGATTAAATTGACCTACTACGATGGTTCAGATCAGGAATCTTTGATCCGTAGCTTCTCCTCTGGTGCTTATACGACAGCCCGTCTCTTCCCAAGCAGCTCAAACTTTGCTTCGACTTTGAAAGAATACGGAGATAAAATCACTTATAGCCCACAGGACTCAAGTAGTTATTACTTTACTTTTAACGTAAATCGTCAGTCATACAATAAAACTGCGAAAACAAGCGAAGAGCAAAAGACTTCTACAAAAGAAGCTATGCTTAATAAGGACTTCCGTCAGGCTATCAACTTTGCCTTCAACCGTCATTCGTATGCTGCCCAGCTAAACGGTGAAGATGGTGCGGACAAGATTATTCGTAACAGCCTCGTTCCTGACAACTTTGTACAAGCAGGGGGTAAGAACTTTGGTCAAATCGCTCAAGCAGAGTTGGTGAACTACGGTGACCAATGGAAAGGTGTTGAGCTAGTTGACGGTAAGGACTCTATTTACAACCCTGACAAGGCTAAAGCAGCATTTGAAAAGGCTAAGAAAGACTTGGAATCTAAAGGGGTCACTTTCCCAATTCACTTGGATGTCCCAGTTGAACAAACAGATACCATCGCCGTTCAACAAAGCAACTCTTTCAAACAGTCTATTGAATCAACTCTTGGTGCTGAAAATGTTATCATCGATGTACTTCAAATGACAGATAATGAAAAAGAAACGATTACATCACAAGCGCGTGTTCCTTCTCAAAAAGACTATGATTTGAACAGTACAGGATGGGCTCCAAGCTATCAAGATCCAGCGTCTTACTTGAATATTATGGATCCAAAATCTGGTTCTGCCATGAAACACCTTGGTATTACGAAAGGAAAAGATAAGGATGTTGTCGCTAAACTTGGTTTGGATCAATATAAGAAATTGTTAGAAGATGCTGTTTCTGAGACCACTGACCTAGAGAAGAGATATGAAAAATATGCCAAAGCTCAAGCTTGGTTGACAGATAGTTCATTATTGATGCCAACAGCTTCATCTGGTGGTTCTCCAGTTGTAAGTAACGTAGTGCCATTCTCAAAACCATACTCACAAGTTGGTATTAAGGGGGATCCATATATCTTTAAAGGAATGAAATTGCAAAAAGATATTGTTACAACAAAAGAATATGACGAAGCTCTTAAAAAATGGCAAAAAGAAAAATTGGAATCCAATAGCAAATACCAAAAAGAACTAGAAAAACATATTAAATAAAGCAGAAAACTCTATATCAGACAAGCCTGATATAGAGTTTTTTCTTGCTAGTTTTAGGATTTTCTTGTAAAATAGAAAAAGTGAAGAGAGGTATGAAATGAGTAAGAAAGATAAAAAAATCGAAATTCAAGTAGCAGATGCCAAAGTTAATGTAGGAAAAGACAGTTTTGAAGGCTATACCTTGACCATTGGTAAAAAAGTTATCGGAGAAATTGCCGAATTAGACGGACAATTTGCCATCATAAAGAATGGGAATGTCGATAGTTTTTATAAAAAATTGGAAAAAGCTGTGGAAATTTTGATTGAAAATTATAATTTAGCAAAATAAGTCTTGTTTTTTTGAAATTTTCATGATATAATAGTCCATGTTGATTGTAGGAGAGATAGCGAAGAGGCTAAACGCGGCGGACTGTAAATCCGCTCCTTCGGGTTCGGGGGTTCGAATCCCTCTCTCTCCATTTCATCAATGGGGTATAGCCAAGCGGTAAGGCAAGGGACTTTGACTCCCTCATGCGTTGGTTCGAATCCAGCTACCCCAGTTCTTAGGTAATAATCAAGATAAAAAGCAAAATATCTTAGGGTATTTTATTTTTATAATTGAAAGACGTGAATGATATGAACATGTCCTTGCGGGTGCTTAGGAAAAAAATTATAAGTATGTCAAGTTTAAGAAAAACTTGATTGTTGGAGGATTTTTTAGATGAACGAATTTGAAGATTTGCTAAATAGCGTTAGCCAAGTTGAGACTGGTGATGTTGTTAGTGCTGAAGTATTGACAGTTGATGCGACTCAAGCTAACGTTGCAATCTCTGGAACTGGTGTTGAAGGTGTCTTGACTCTTCGCGAATTGACAAACGATCGCGATGCAGATATCAATGACTTTGTTAAAGTAGGAGAAGTATTGGATGTTCTTGTACTTCGTCAAGTAGTTGGTAAAGATACTGATACAGTTACATACCTTGTATCTAAAAAACGCCTTGAAGCTCGCAAAGCATGGGACAAACTTGTTGGTCGCGAAGAAGAAGTTGTTACTGTTAAAGGAACTCGTGCCGTTAAAGGTGGACTTTCAGTAGAATTTGAAGGTGTTCGTGGATTTATCCCAGCTTCAATGTTGGATACTCGTTTCGTACGTAACACTGAGCGTTTTGTAGGTCAAGAATTTGATGCTAAAATCAAAGAAGTTGACGCTAAAGAAAACCGCTTCATCCTTTCACGTCGTGAAGTTGTTGAAGCAGCTACAGCAGCAGCTCGCGCTGAAGTATTCGGTAAATTGGCTGTTGGTGATGTAGTAACTGGTAAAGTTGCACGTATCACAAGCTTCGGTGCTTTCATCGACCTTGGTGGTGTTGACGGATTGGTTCACTTGACTGAATTGTCACATGAACGTAACGTATCACCAAAATCAGTTGTAACTGTTGGTGAAGAAATTGAAGTGAAAATTCTTGATCTTAACGAAGAAGAAGGACGCGTATCACTTTCACTTAAAGCAACAACACCTGGACCATGGGATGGTGTTGAGCAAAAATTGGCTAAAGGTGATGTAGTAGAAGGAACAGTTAAACGTTTGACTGACTTCGGTGCATTTGTTGAAGTATTGCCAGGTATCGATGGACTTGTTCACGTATCACAAATTTCACACAAACGTATTGAAAATCCAAAAGAAGCTCTTAAAGTTGGTCAAGAAGTTCAAGTTAAAGTTCTTGACGTTAACGCAGATGCAGAGCGCGTATCACTTTCTATCAAAGCTCTTGAAGAGCGTCCAGCTCAAGAAGAAGGACAAAAAGAAGAAAAACGTGCTGCTCGTCCACGTCGTCCAAAACGTCAAGAAAAACGTGATTTCGAACTTCCAGAAACACAAACAGGATTCTCAATGGCTGATTTGTTTGGTGATATCGAACTTTAATCAAATTGAAAATTCACAAAATCCTTTGTTTACTAAACAAGGGATTTTTCTTTTGTCTCTGCTCCTTTTTTGATATAATAGTTCTATGTTAAAATCAGAAAAACAATCACGTTATCAAATGTTAAATGAAGAATTGTCCTTCCTATTGGAAGGCGAGACCAATGTTTTGGCTAATCTTTCCAACGCCAGTGCTCTCATAAAATCACGCTTTCCTAATACTGTATTTGCAGGCTTTTATTTGTTCGATGGAAAGGAATTGGTTTTAGGTCCCTTCCAAGGAGGTGTTTCCTGTATCCGTATTGCACTAGGCAAGGGCGTATGTGGTGAAGCTGCTGAGTTTCAGGAAACAGTCCTGGTTGGTGATGTAAGGACCTATCCCAACTATATTTCTTGTGACAGTCTAGCTAAAAGTGAAATTGTGGTGCCGATGATGAAGAATGGTCAGTTACTTGGAGTTTTGGATCTGGATTCTTCAGAGATTGAGGATTACGATGCAACGGATCGAGATTATTTGGAACAATTTGTCGCGATTTTGCTTGAAAATACGAAATGGGACTTTACAATGTTTGGGGAAAAATCTTAATGTATCAAGCACTTTATCGAAAATATAGAAGTCAAAACTTCTCCCAGTTAGTTGGTCAAGAAGTTGTTGCTAAGACTCTTAAACAGGCAGTGGAGCAAGAGAAAATAAGTCATGCCTATCTTTTTTCTGGTCCACGTGGAACAGGAAAAACCAGTGTAGCTAAGATCTTTGCCAAGGCTATGAACTGCCCAAATCAAGTGGGTGGTGAACCTTGTAATAACTGCTATATTTGTCAGGCAGTGACGGACGGTAGTTTAGAAGATGTCATCGAAATGGATGCGGCCTCTAATAATGGAGTCGATGAAATCCGTGAAATTCGTGATAAATCTACCTATGCCCCTAGTCTTGCCCGTTATAAGGTTTATATCATAGACGAGGTTCACATGCTGTCTACAGGGGCTTTTAATGCTCTTCTAAAAACGCTGGAAGAGCCAACACAGAATGTGGTCTTTATTTTGGCTACTACTGAATTGCACAAGATTCCTGCGACTATTCTATCCCGTGTGCAACGTTTTGAATTTAAATCAATTAAGACACAGGATATTAAGGAACATATCCACTATATCTTAGAAAAAGAAAATATTAGTTCTGAACCAGAGGCTGTGGAAATCATTGCCAGACGGGCGGAAGGTGGAATGCGGGACGCCTTGTCTATTTTGGATCAAGCCCTGAGTCTAACACAGGGAAATGAATTGACGACTGCCATCTCTGAAGAAATTACTGGCACCATTAGCCTATCAGCCTTGGATGATTATGTGGCTGCCTTGTCTCAACAGGATGTTCCCAAAGCATTAGCTTGCTTAAATCTTCTCTTTGACAATGGTAAGAGCATGACCCGTTTTGTGACCGACCTTTTGTACTATTTAAGAGACTTGTTAATTGTTCAAACAGGTGGAGAAAACACTCATCATAGTCCAGTCTTTGTGGAAAACTTGGCACTTCCTCAAGAAAATCTGTTTGAAATGATTCGCTTAGCAACAGTGAGTTTAGCAGATATTAAGTCTAGTTTGCAGCCCAAGATTTATGCTGAGATGATGACCATTCGTTTAGCGGAGATTAAGCCTGAGCCATTTCTTTCAGGAGCGGTTGAAAATGAAATTGCTTCGCTGAGACAGGAAGTGACACGTCTCAAACAAGAACTCGCCAATGTGGGAACTGTGCCCAAGCCAACAAGTCCAGCTCCTAGTCGCCCAGCGGCAGGCAAGACCGTCTATCGTGTGGATCGCAATAAAGTTCAATCTATCTTACAAGAGGCCGTTGAAAATCCTGATTTAGCACGTCAAAATCTGATTCGTTTGCAGAATGCCTGGGGAGAGGTGATCGAAAGTCTAGGTGGGCCGGACAAGGCCCTTCTAGTCGGATCTCAACCAGTTGCAGCCAATGAACACCATGCCATTCTTGCTTTTGAATCTAACTTCAATGCTGGTCAAACCATGAAACGAGACAATCTCAACACCATGTTTGGCAACATCCTCAGTCAAGCAGCAGGTTTTTCACCTGAGATTTTAGCTATTTCCATGGAGGAATGGAAAGAAGTTCGCGCAGCCTTTTCAGCCAAAGCCAAATCTTCTCAAACTGAAAAAGAAGCAGAAGAAAGCCTGATTCCAGAAGGATTTGAATTTTTGGCTGATAAAGTGAAGGTAGAGGAAGACTAAAGAAAGAATTCATGATACAATAAGTTTATGAATAAACAACAATTTATTATTATGGCGCTGTTTACAGCTGCTGAGACCTATTTTTTCAATGAAGCCTGGATGACTGGCCGCTATATTATGGCAGCCTTTTGGGCTATTTTGCTCTTTAGAAATTTCCGAGTCAGTTATGTGATGGGCAAAATCGTTGATGTCATCGATCAGCATTTTAATAGGAAAGACTAGCCCTCAGCTTCCAGACAAAATCAAAGCCTTTTAGGCTTTTTTTTGTTATACTATAAAAGTATATTTATAGACCTTTTACTCTATTTCTGGGGAAATCAGACGTTTTTCTAGTAAGTACTGTAAAAGTCTTGAAAAAGAAAGGAACTATCATGTCAGTATTAGAGATCAAAGATCTTCACGTTGAGATTGAAGGAAAAGAAATTTTAAAAGGGGTTAACCTGACCCTGAAAACAGGTGAAATTGCCGCTATCATGGGACCAAATGGTACAGGTAAATCGACTCTTTCTGCGGCTATCATGGGAAATCCAAACTATGAAGTTACCAAAGGTGAAGTTTTGTTTGATGGCGTAAACATCCTTGAGTTGGAAGTAGATGAGCGTGCGCGTATGGGACTTTTCCTTGCTATGCAATACCCATCAGAAATTCCTGGAATTACCAATGCTGAGTTTCTTCGTGCAGCCATGAATGCTGGTAAAGAAGACGATGAGAAGATTTCAGTTCGCGAGTTCATCACTAAGCTAGATGAAAAAATGGAATTGCTCAACATGAAAGAAGAAATGGCAGAGCGTTACCTCAACGAAGGTTTCTCTGGTGGTGAGAAAAAACGTAATGAGATTCTTCAACTTTTGATGTTGGAACCAACTTTTGCCCTTTTGGATGAGATTGACTCAGGTCTTGATATTGATGCCCTTAAAGTTGTGTCTAAAGGTGTGAATGCCATGCGTGGTGAAGGCTTTGGTGCTATGATTATCACTCACTATCAACGTCTTTTGAACTACATCACACCTGATGTGGTACACGTGATGATGGAAGGTAGTGTTGTCCTTTCTGGTGGTCCAGAATTGGCTGCGCGTTTGGAACGTGAAGGATACGCAAAACTAGCTGAAGAACTTGGCTACGACTACAAGGAAGAATTGTAATTCCCTCGTATCTTTTAGGAGAAGTAAATGACTAAAGAAAATATTAAACTTTTTTCAGAAATGCACGCTGAACCAAGCTGGTTGGCTGACCTCCGTCAAAAAGCTTTTGATAAGATTGAGAGCCTAGAATTACCAGTTATTGAGCGTGTCAAATTCCACCGTTGGAATCTGGGGGATGGAACGATTACAGAAAGCGAGCCATCAGCAAATGTTCCAGATTTCACAGCTCTAGATAATCACTTGAAGTTGGTGCAAGTAGGAACTCAAACTGTTTTTGAGCAAACTCCAGTTGAGTTAGCTGAACAGGGTGTTGTCTTTACAGACTTCCACTCAGCTTTAGAAGAGATTCCAGAGCTTATTGAGGAATTCTTCATGTCATCTGTTAAGTATGACGATGACAAGTTGGCGGCCTACCACACAGCTTACTTTAACAGTGGTGCTGTTCTCTACATTCCTGATAACGTGGAAATTGCTGAACCAATCGAAGGGATTTTCTACCAAGATAGCGATAGCAATGTGCCGTTTAACAAGCATATTATGATTATCGCTGGTAAAAATTCTAAAATTAGTTATCTGGAGCGTTTAGAGTCACGCGGTGAGGGAAGTGTCAAAGCAACTGCCAATATCACAGTAGAAGTGATTGCACGTTCTGGTGCTCAAGTCAAGTTTGCTGCCATCGACCGTCTAGGTGAAAACGTTACTGCCTACATTAGCCGTCGTGGTAAATTAGGCAATGATGCAAGCATTGACTGGGCAATCGGTGTCATGAACGAAGGGAACGTCGTTGCGGACTTTGATAGCGACTTGATTGGAAATGGTAGCCATGCTGACCTGAAAGTTGTAGCTCTTTCAAGTGGCCGTCAGGTACAAGGGATTGATACCCGAGTGACTAACTATGGTTGCAACTCAATCGGAAATATCCTTCAACATGGGGTTATTCTTGAAAAAGCAACCTTGACCTTCAATGGTATTGGCCACATTATCAAGGGTGCCAAGGGAGCAGATGCGCAACAAGAAAGTCGTGTTCTCATGCTTTCAGACCAAGCGCGTTCAGATGCCAATCCAATTCTTTTGATTGATGAAAATGACGTAACTGCAGGACATGCAGCTTCTATCGGTCAGGTAGATCCAGAAGACATGTACTACCTCATGAGCCGTGGCTTGGACAAGGCAACTGCAGAGCGTTTGGTTGTTCGTGGTTTCCTTGGATCCGTTATCGTTGAGATTCCAGTCAAGGAGGTTCGTGATGAAATGATTGCGACTATCGAAGAGAAATTGTCAAAACGCTAAGGGGAAGCCGATGTTAGATGTAGAAACGATTCGCAAGGATTTTCCAATTTTAGACCAGATTGTCAACGATGAACCGTTGGTTTATCTGGACAATGCTGCGACGACACAAAAACCACTAGCTGTTCTTGAAACGATTAACCGCTACTATGAGAACGACAATGCCAATGTTCACCGTGGTGTTCATACCTTGGCAGAAAGGGCGACAGCATCCTATGAAGCCGCTCGTGAAACCATTGCTAAGTTTATCAATGCAGGTTCGACAAAGGAAGTTCTCTTTACCAGAGGAACGACAACCAGTCTCAACTGGGTAGCACGCTTTGCTGAGGAAGTTCTGACTGAGGGAGACCAGGTCTTGATTTCCATCATGGAACACCATTCTAATATCATACCTTGGCAGGAAGCCTGTCGTAAGACTGGGGCTGAGCTGGTCTATATTTATCTCAGGGACGGTGCCTTGGATATGGATGACTTGCGAGTTAAATTGACTGATAAGGTGAAATTTGTCTCCCTAGCTCATGCCTCAAATGTTCTTGGAGTGGTTAATCCTATCAAGGAAATCACTCAAATGGCCCACCAAGTTGGTGCCATCATGGTGGTGGATGGTGCTCAATCTACGCCTCATATGAAGATTGATATTCAGGACTTGGATGTGGACTTCTTTGCTTTTTCAGGTCACAAGATGGCTGGTCCGACTGGGATAGGTGTCCTTTACGGCAAAGAGAAGTATTTGGAACAAATGTCACCCCTTGAATTTGGCGGTGAGATGATTGATTTCGTTTATGAACAATCGGCTAGTTGGAAGGAATTGCCTTGGAAATTCGAGGCTGGAACTCCTAACATGGCTGGTGCAATCGGACTTGCTGCTGCAGTTGATTATCTGGAAACGATTGGTATGGATGCCATTGAAGCCCATGAACAGGAATTGATCGCATACGTCTATCCAAAACTGCAGGAGATTGAAGGACTGACTATTTATGGTTCACAGGACTTGGCTCAACGTTCAGGTGTCATTGCTTTTAACCTAGGCGACCTTCATCCTCACGACCTTGCAACGGCTTTGGATTATGAAGGTGTGGCAGTTCGTGCGGGTCACCACTGTGCGCAACCCTTGCTCCAGTATTTGGATGTTCCAGCAACAGCACGTGCAAGTTTTTATATCTACAATACCAAGGCAGATTGCGACAAGCTAGTTGATGCCTTACAAAAGACAAAGGAGTTTTTCAATGGCACTTTCTAAACTAGATAGCCTCTATATGGCAGTGGTAGCGGACCATTCGAAAAATCCACATCACCAAGGGAAGTTAGAAGACGCTGAACAAATCAGTCTCAACAATCCGACCTGTGGCGATGTTATCAATCTCTCTGTCAAGTTTGATGCAGAAGACCACTTGGAAGATATCGCTTTTCTAAACTCAGGTTGTACTATCTCAACTGCCTCTGCAAGTATGATGACAGATGCAGTTTTGGGAAAGACCAAGAAAGAAATCTTAGAACTTGCGACAATTTTTTCTGAAATGGTTCAAGGACAAAAAGATGACCGCCAAGACCAACTAGGTGATGCAGCCTTCTTGTCAGGTGTTGCAAAATTTCCACAACGGATTAAGTGTGCGACCTTGGCTTGGACTGCCCTTAAGAAAACAATTGAAAATCAAGAAAAACAATAAGACAAGTTTCTTTTGTCTTATGAATCAGTAGAAATGAAGAATGAAAGAAAGGATATTATGGCTGAAGAAAGAGTAGAACCAAAACCAATTGATCTTGGTGAATATAAATTTGGTTTCCATGATGATGTAGAGCCTGTCCTATCGACAGGAAAAGGATTGAATGAAGATGTCATTCGTGAACTATCAGCTGCAAAGGGAGAACCTGAGTGGATGTTAGAGTTCCGTTTGAAGTCTTATGAAACCTTTAAAAAAATGCCCATGCAAACTTGGGGAGCAGACTTGTCAGAGATTGATTTTGATGACTTGATCTACTACCAAAAACCATCTGATAAGCCAGCTCGTTCTTGGGATGATGTGCCTGAAAAAATTAAAGAAACCTTTGAACGTATCGGAATTCCAGAAGCTGAGCGTGCCTATCTAGCCGGTGCCTCTGCCCAGTACGAGTCAGAAGTAGTTTACCATAACATGAAGGAAGAATTTGAGAAGTTAGGTATCATCTTTACAGATACGGATTCTGCTCTCAAAGAGTACCCAGACTTGTTTAAACAATACTTTGCTAAGTTGGTACCGCCGACAGATAATAAGTTGGCTGCTCTCAATTCGGCAGTATGGTCAGGTGGAACCTTTATCTACGTACCAAAAGGGGTCAAGGTAGATATTCCTCTTCAAACTTACTTCCGTATCAACAACGAAAATACTGGTCAGTTTGAACGTACCTTGATTATCGTTGATGAGGGAGCAAGTGTCCATTATGTAGAAGGATGTACAGCGCCAACTTATTCAAGTAACAGCTTGCATGCTGCCATCGTAGAAATTTTTGCCTTGGATGGTGCTTATATGCGTTATACAACCATCCAAAACTGGTCTGATAACGTCTATAACTTGGTAACCAAACGTGCTAAAGCCTTGAAAGATGCGACTGTTGAGTGGATTGATGGAAACTTGGGTGCCAAGACAACTATGAAATACCCATCTGTTTACCTTGATGGAGAAGGTGCGCGTGGTACTATGCTTTCTATTGCCTTTGCTAATGCAGGGCAACACCAAGACACGGGTGCTAAGATGATCCACAATGCTCCACATACAAGCTCGTCTATCGTGTCTAAATCTATCGCTAAAGGTGGAGGAAAGGTTGACTACCGTGGTCAAGTAACCTTTAATAAAAACTCTAAGAAATCTGTCTCTCACATCGAGTGTGATACCATTATCATGGATGACTTGTCAGCATCAGATACCATTCCATTTAATGAAATCCACAACTCGCAAGTTGCTTTGGAACACGAAGCAAAGGTTTCTAAGATTTCAGAAGAGCAACTCTATTACCTCATGAGCCGTGGATTGTCAGAATCTGAGGCAACAGAGATGATTGTCATGGGATTTGTGGAGCCCTTCACAAAAGAACTTCCAATGGAGTATGCTGTTGAGCTGAACCGCTTGATTAGCTATGAAATGGAAGGGTCAGTCGGATAAAATTTGATTTTAGATTTACTAAAAATCAAGGACTGTGAAGATGAACTTGTAATAAAAAATCGCGATTTTAAACCGCGATTTTTTTATAATTTCTCATTAACAAATCGGATAAACTGATTCCACCAAACTTTTAAGAAGAAGGCTTTTTCAATTTTCTTGTCTGCAACCATTTCGAAACTAGGGCGCTCTGTGGTGATGTAACCTTGACCGATCAAGTCCTTGTCTTCGTAAGTCAGATGGCCAACTACTGTTCCGGCTTCAAGTGGTGCTGGGATTGCTTTAGAATCAGGTGTGAATTGAATAGATTGGGAAGATTGGTTCCCAACACGTTCAATTAGATAGATATCCTCTGGGGCCACTGCAGTGACCGTATCTTCTTTTCCATCTTGTACAGGGGCTTTGCTATCTTGATAGGCATCGCCTTGCTGAACGATTTTGCGAAGTGTAAATGTAGAAGAAATATAATCCATTAGGGAAGATGTAGCTGTAAATCGAGCGTAAGGATTATTGTCTTGATGATCTGCATTTAAAACAACTGTGATAACCCTCATCCCTTTTTCCACAGTAGTACCAACAAAAGACTCTCCAGCCTTATCTGTTGTTCCTGTTTTCAGTCCATCAAAACCACCGCGATAAGCAGGCATACCTTCTAACATGTAGTTGGTAGAAGTGATTGTCATCCCAGCAAAAGTAGAAGAAGGTTTTTTGGTGATTTCTAAGACTTGTGGGTATTTTTTGATGAGGTTGCGGGCAACGATGGCAACATCATAAGCACTGAGCTTATTTTCATCATCTTTATTAGATCCTGGGTAAATATTATCTCCTAGAGTCTCGTTGTTCAGACCAGTTGTATTGACAACCGTGGCATCTTTGATTCCCCATTCCAGGAGTTTGGCCCGCATCATATCAACGAAGTCTTTCTCTGAGCCAGCAATTTTCTCAGCTAGGGCAATAGCGGCGCTGTTGGCACTAGATACCAGAGTTGCTTCAAGTAACTCTTCGACAGTATAATTACGGGCCTCCATAGGAACATTACTGGCTTCAGAATTTGTCGTCAATTGATAAGGATAATCAGAAATATCTACTGGGGTGGATAGTGTGATACTTCCCTTTTCCAGAGCTTCATAGACTAGATAAACAGTAATCAATTTTGTTATGGAAGCAATTTCGACAGGTTGCGTTGCATCCTTCTCATAGAGAATTTTACCAGTATTTGCCTCAACAGCAATGGCATGTTTAGCGGCAACGGTAAAATCTTGAGCAGCAACAGTAGAAGCACCTCCTAAAAGGGAGACAGTTAATAAAGTTAAAAATATTTTTTTCATAGTAGTCTTATTCTATCATAAAGAAAAAAAATATTCTTGCTTTAATAATTCATCCGTTAAGCTTTTTGAAAATATGGTAAAATAGAGTGAGGGAGGTAACTCATGTTTCGTAGAAATAAATTATTTTTTTGGACCACAGAAATTTTACTCTTAACAATCATCTTTTACCTATGGAGACAGATGGGGTCTTTGATTAACCCTTTTGTTAGCGTGCTTAATACAATTATGATTCCATTTTTATTAGGGGGCTTTCTTTATTACTTGACAAACCCTATTGTTACTTTCTTAAATAAAGTCTGTAAACTCAATCGTTTACTTGGTATTTTAATTACCTTGTGTGCTTTGGTCTGGGGAATGGTCATAGGTGTTGTCTATCTCTTACCTATTTTGATTAATCAGTTATCTAGCTTGATTATATCTAGTCAAACTATTTATAGTCGAGTACAAGACTTAATCATAGACTTATCTAATTACCCTGCGCTCCAGAATTTAGATGTAGAAGCTACAATTCAGCAGTTAAACTTATCCTATGTTGATATTCTTCAAAAGATCCTAAATAGCGTATCAAATAGTGTGGGGAGCGTCTTGTCAGCTCTTATCAGTACTGTTTTGATTTTGATTATGACTCCGGTTTTTTTGGTTTATTTCTTATTAGATGGACATAAATTCTTGCCCATGCTTGAAAGAACGATTCTAAAGAGGGATCGCTTGCATATTGCAGGTCTCTTAAAGAATTTAAATGCGACGATTGCTCGCTATATTAGTGGAGTTTCGATTGACGCAATCATTATAGGTTGTTTGGCTTATATTGGCTATAGTATTATTGGTTTAAAATATGCTTTAGTTTTTGCTATTTTTTCTGGTGTAGCCAATTTAATTCCTTATGTGGGGCCAAGTATTGGCTTGATTCCTATGATCATCGCAAATATATTCACTGATCCACATAGAATGCTGATTGCAGTGATTTATATGCTTGTTGTTCAGCAGGTAGATGGCAATATCTTATATCCTCGAATCGTAGGAAGTGTTATGAAGGTTCATCCAATCACGATTTTGGTTTTACTTTTGTTGTCAAGCAATATCTATGGTGTAGTTGGAATGATTGTCGCAGTGCCAACCTATTCTATCTTGAAAGAAATTTCTAAGTTCTTATCCCGTTTGTATGAAAATCATAAAATCATGAAAGAACGAGAAAGAGAATTAGCTAAGTAAAAGTCAGGAGAACCCTGATTTTTCTTTACTGGAAGTGGCCTTTAGATTAGAAGATTGAAGATAAGTTAAAGTCCTAAACTAATTGTCACAGCTAAAAATAGTAGAAGTTAATCTGATAAAAATCGAAAAAACCAGTGGATTTCGTGTCAGGGTAAGTTCCACTACTTTTCATAGTCTATTAAAGTTCGAATGAAACTTATTTATTTTAGCATAACAAGTGAAAAGTAGTCCGAATAATATAAGGATTGATTTTATAGTTTTTAAACTCAAATGAATTGAAATAAAGAGAGTAGGAAAATTCTCATCTGAAAGTATTTTAGAATAATTTTCTTAGTGAATTTCTTCAAAACAGATAGCTTTATCTTAGGTATGTGTTAATTGGATTTCGTAAGTTCTATTCACAATCGTAAAGTTATGCACTGAGAAAGTTGTAGTTAGTCTCCCAGTTTGCTAAATTTCTCGAATAGTATCTTTTTTAGGTACGTGATTTCCTTTTTGCATTTTTGTGTTAGATAAGGTATAATGGTTTTATTGTCTTTTGGGGTCGTTACGGATTCGACAGGCATTATGAGGCATATTTTGCGACTCGTGTGGCGACGTAAACGCTCAGTTAAATATAACTGCAAAAAATAACACTTCTTACGCTCTAGCTGCCTAAAAAACAGCAGGCGTGACCCGATTTGGATTGCTCGTGTTCAATGACAGGTCTTATTATTAGCGAGATACGATCAAGTCTTGTCTAGCGGCTTGATAAGAGATTGATAGACTCGCAGTTTCTAGGCTTGAGTTATGTGTCGAGGAACTGTTAAACTAATACATAACCTATGGTTGTAGACAAATATGTTGGCAGGTGTTTGGACGTGGGTTCGACTCCCACCGGCTCCATTATTCCTTTGCATTCTTTTGCATTCTTTTGCATTCCTTGGTAAAACGTTGTTAAATCAACGTTTTTTATTTTATTCTTTGGTATTCTTTTGCAAAAAAAGAATACAACATTTTGTTGTATCCTAAATATTAAATCAAGTCCTGAATTTTCTTAAGTTTTTATCATATTTTCTGTTATAATTAAGGTGCCTTAAGAAAAATAATGAAAAAACTAAATGTTTTTCATATAGTTTTCATTTTTGTGTTATAATTAAGGTGCCTTAAGAAAAATATTAAGGTGCCTTAAGAAAAATAATGAAAAAACTAAATGTTTTTCATATAGTTTTCATTGTTTTAATAGTTTAAAGTCAATCTTATTTTTCTCTAATAGAAAATAATGAAAAAGTAGGTTTAGAAAGAGGTAAGTATCTATGTCTTCTCATAAAAAAGTGTCACTCTCTGAGATTAATCAATCTATCGATACTCCAAATAACAATCATTTCTGGCAAAATTTAAATGCCTTTTTAGGTCCGGGTGCTCTTGTCGCAGTTGGTTATATGGATCCAGGAAACTGGATTACCAGTGTAGTCGGTGGTGCTTCCTATAAGTATAGTCTCTTGTTTGTTATCTTGATTTCATCTCTCATTGCCATGCAACTTCAGCAGATGGCAGGAAAGCTTGGTATTGTAACCCAGATGGACCTGGCTCAAGCAACGGCTCATCATTCACCTAAATGGCTTCGTTATAGTCTATGGGTGATTTTAGAATTAGCCTTGATGGCGACAGATCTGGCAGAAGTTCTAGGTTCAGCGATTGCTCTCAATCTTCTCTTTAAGATTCCGATTATGATAGCCATCCTCTTGACCGTGTTGGATGTTTTTCTCTTATTGCTTCTGATGAAATTTGGCTTTAAGAAGATTGAAGCTATTGTGACAACACTGATTTTAACCATTCTAGCAATTTTTACCTATCTTGTAGCCTTGTCACATCCAAGCTTCCAAGGAATCGTTGAGGGTTATCTACCGAATGCAACCTTATTTGAAAGTCCTTTGCCAGGGCATGAAAGTCAATTAACCTTGGCACTAGGGATCGTGGGAGCAACTGTTATGCCTCATAACCTCTATTTGCATTCATCCTTGTCACAGACTCGTAAAATCAATCACAAGGACAAAAATGATGTTCGAAAAGCCGTACGCTTTATGACCTGGGATTCTAATCTCGAGTTATCCTTGGCCTTTGTCGTTAACTCCCTTCTTTTGATCTTAGGAGCGGCTCTCTTTTTCGGCCATGCATCCGAGATTTCTGCCTTCTCTCAAATGTATAATGCCTTGCAGGATTCTACTATTGCAGGAGCTATAGCTAGCTCGACCTTATCAACCTTGTTTGCCTTGGCTTTATTAGCCAGTGGTCAGAATTCGACAATTACGGGTACCTTGACTGGACAAATCGTTATGGAAGGTTTCTTGCATATGAGATTGCCTCAATGGTTCATTCGTTTGGCGACTCGCCTCTTTGCCTTGCTACCTGTCATGATAGTTGCAGTTCTGTTTGGTCATCAGGAAAAAACCTTGGATCAGTTATTGGTATATTCACAGGTCTTTCTTTCAATCGCTCTTCCGTTTTCAATCTTCCCTTTGATTTATTTAACTTCTAAGAAATCACTGATGGGCGAATTTACCAATGCTAAATGGAATACCATCCTTGGTTATATTGTTTCCATTATCTTAACAATTCTCAATGTGAAATTGTTATTTGATATTTTCTAAGAAATTCACCCGAGTTATAAAACAAGCATATAAGAAAAAAGATACCCAAGATTTCTTGGGTATCTTTTTTAAAATAAACGGAAGACATGGGATTCGAACCCACGCACGCTGTTACACGCCTACCGCGTTTCCAACACGGCCTCTTAAGCCTCTTGAGTAATCTTCCAATACTTACTCAAATAGTCTACCATAAAGGCTCTCATCTTGCAATAAAAATTCTAGAAATAAGAGAAATGATAGATTCTGAAAGAAAATGATAAAAAATGCTTGACTTTGAAAGAAAGTATGATAGAATGAATAGTGTAAACGATAACAGGAGGTGATTCAGTGTTAAAAACAGAGCGGAAGCAACTGATTCTAGAGGAGTTAAATCAACATCATGTAGTTTCTCTAGAAAAATTAGTTAGTTTGCTAGAAACGTCAGAATCAACGGTTCGAAGAGATTTGGATGAGTTGGAAGCGGAAAACAAGCTTCGTCGCGTGCATGGTGGAGCAGAATTGCCCCATTCCTTGCAGGAAGAAGAAACCATTCAAGAAAAATCTGTCAAAAACCTTCAAGAGAAGAAGTTGTTGGCTCAGAAAGCAGCCTCTCTCATCAAGGAACAAGATGTCATCTTTATCGATGCTGGAACAACGACAGCCTTTTTGATTCATGAATTGGTTAATAAAAATGTCACAGTCGTGACCAACTCCATTCACCATGCTGCTCAGTTGGTTGAAAAGCAGATTCCAACTGTCATGGTTGGAGGGAGTGTCAAGATGGCGACAGATGCTAGCATCGGAGGCGTTGCTCTTAACCAGATTAACCAATTGCACTTTGATCGTGCCTTTATCGGGATGAATGGTGTGGATGATGGCTATTATACGACTCCTGATATGGAGGAGGGTGCTGTGAAGCGTGCTATTTTGGAGAATGCCAAACAGACCTATGTCTTGGTGGATTCGTCTAAAATTGGACAAACTTGCTTTGCCAAGGTAGCACCACTCAAACGAGCTATTGTTATCACAAGTCAAGGGCATGAGCTCTTGCAGACTATTAAGGAGAAAACGGAGGTAATAGAAGTATGATTTATACAGTCACACTCAATCCATCCATTGACTATATCGTTCGTTTGGACCAAGTCCAAGTCGGTAGTGTCAATCGTATGGACAGTGATGATAAGTTTGCTGGTGGGAAAGGAATCAATGTCAGTCGTGTCTTGAAGCGCTTGGATATTCCCAATACAGCAACTGGATTTATCGGAGGTTTTACTGGTAAATTTATCACAAATACTTTGGCTGATGAAGAAATCGAGACACGTTTTGTCCAAGTGGCAGAAGATACTCGTATCAATGTTAAAATCAAAGCAGACCAAGAAACAGAAATCAATGGGACTGGTCCAACTGTTGAGCCGGCACAGCTAGAAGAATTGAAAGCTATTTTATCTAGTTTGACTACAGAAGATACAGTTGTCTTTGCTGGTTCAAGTGCTAAAAACCTAGGCAATGTCATCTATAAGGATTTGATTGCTTTGACGCGTCAGACGGGTGCGCAAGTGGTTTGTGACTTTGAAGGACAGACCTTGATTGATAGTTTGGACTACCAGCCGCTTTTGGTCAAACCAAATAATCACGAGCTTGGAGCGATTTTTGGGGTTAAACTCGACAGTTTGGACCAAATTGAGAAATATGCTCGAGAGTTACTGGTTAAGGGTGCTCAAAACGTCATTATCTCTATGGCTGGTGATGGTGCCCTTCTTGTCACATCTGAGGGAGCTTATTTCGCTAAACCAATCAAAGGAACAGTCAAAAATTCTGTCGGAGCTGGCGATTCTATGGTCGCTGGATTTACAGGTGAATTTGTCAAATCAAAAGACGCAGTAGAAGCCTTCAAATGGGGAGTAGCTTGCGGAACGGCAACCACCTTCTCGGATGACTTGGCAACGGCAGAATTTATTAAAGAAACATATGAAAAAGTTGAGGTAGAAAAACGATGAAAATTCAAGACCTATTGAGAAAAGATGTCATGTTGCTGGATTTGCAAGCAACTGAAAAAACAGCTGTCATCGAAGAGATGATTAAAAGCTTGACAGACCACGGTTATGTGACAGATTTTGAAACCTTTAAAGAAGGCATTTTGGCGCGTGAAGCTTTGACTTCTACTGGTTTGGGTGACGGAATCGCAATGCCTCACAGCAAAAATGCCGCTGTCAAAGAAGCGACAGTTCTCTTTGCCAAGTCAAACAAGGGTGTCGACTATGAGAGCTTGGATAGGCAACCAACTGACCTTTTCTTTATGATTGCAGCTCCAGAAGGAGCCAATGACACTCACTTGGCAGCCTTGGCAGAATTGTCTCAATACTTGATGAAAGATGGCTTTGCTGATAAACTTCGTCAAGTAACATCAGCTGACCAAGTCATTGAACTTTTTGACCAAGCTTCAGAAAAAACTGAGGAACCTGTTCAAGCACCTGCTAATGACTCTGGTGACTTTATCGTAGCTGTTACAGCTTGTACGACAGGTATTGCCCACACTTACATGGCCCAAGAAGCCCTTCAAAAAGTGGCTGCTGAAATGGGTATTGGAATTAAGGTCGAAACCAACGGTGCTAGCGGTGTTGGAAACCAACTAACTGCTGAGGACATCCGCAAGGCTAAAGCTGTTATCATCGCTGCAGACAAGGCAGTTGAGATGGATCGTTTTGATGGTAAACCATTGATCAATCGTCCGGTTGCTGACGGTATCCGTAAGACAGAAGAGTTGATCAACTTGGCTCTTTCTGGAGATGCTGAAGTCTACTGTGCTGCTAATGGTGCAAAAGCTGCAACAGCCTCTAACGAAAAACAAAGCCTTGGTGGTGCCTTCTACAAACACTTGATGAGTGGTGTATCGCAAATGTTGCCATTCGTTATCGGTGGTGGTATCATGATTGCCCTTGCCTTCTTGATTGACGGTGCTTTGGGTGTTCCAAATGAAAATCTTGGCAATCTTGGTTCCTACCATGAACTAGCTTCTATGTTTATGAAAATTGGTGGAGCGGCCTTTGGTTTGATGCTTCCAGTCTTTGCAGGTTATGTTGCCTACTCTATCGCTGAAAAACCAGGCTTGGTAGCAGGTTTCGTGGCTGGTGCTATTGCCAAAGAAGGTTTTGCCTTTGGTAAAATTCCTTATGCCGCAGGTGGTGAAGCAACTTCAACTCTTGCAGGTGTCTCATCTGGTTTCCTAGGTGCCCTTGTTGGTGGATTTATCGCAGGTGCTTTAGTTCTTGCTATCAAGAAATATGTCAAAGTTCCACGTTCACTTGAAGGTGCTAAATCAATCCTTCTTTTGCCACTTCTTGGAACAATCTTGACTGGATTTGTCATGCTAGCTGTTAATATCCCAATGGCAGCAATCAACACTGCTATGAATGACTTCCTAGGTGGTCTTGGAGGAGGTTCAGCTGTCCTTCTTGGTATCGTCCTTGGTGGAATGATGGCTGTTGACATGGGTGGACCAGTTAACAAAGCGGCTTATGTCTTTGGTACAGGTACGCTTGCAGCGTCTGTTTCTTCAGGTGGTTCTGTGGCTATGGCAGCAGTTATGGCTGGAGGAATGGTGCCACCACTTGCAATCTTTGTCGCAACTCTTCTTTTCAAAGATAAATTTACTAAGGAAGAACGCAACTCAGGTTTGACAAACATCATCATGGGCTTGTCATTTATCACTGAGGGAGCGATTCCATTTGGTGCCGCTGACCCAGCTCGTGCTATCCCAAGCTTCATCCTTGGTTCAGCAGTAGCAGGTGGACTCGTTGGTCTTACTGGTATCAAACTCATGGCGCCACACGGAGGAATCTTCGTTATCGCGCTTACTTCAAATGCTCTTCTTTACCTCGTTTCTGTCTTGGTAGGAGCAATCGTAAGTGGTGTGGTTTATGGTTACCTACGCAAACCACAAGCATAAAAATTAGATAGAAAATAAAAAGATTGGACCGTTTGGTGCAGTCTTTTTTAAAGAATTTGACAAACAAGTTTTTGAATGATATTCTAAAATAAAACTCATAGAAATGAAAAAACATAATGAGAGTATTTTAAATGAATATAATTGAATTTATTCTGGATTTGGATTGGAAGAAGATAGTAGAATCAATTTTATCAGCTCTATTAGCTTCTGGAATAATCGGTGGTTTTGGTTACTTAGTGACGAAAAAAATTACAAGAGATTTTCGTATTGCAGAAGAAATGAAATCGTATGGATTTAAAGGTGTAGTGGCAAAGAAAAAGCATTCGACTAGAGAGATTAAAAAGTTATGTAAAAATACTAAAAGATTGGATTTACTTTTTATATCAGGTATTGATTTTTTTTCGGAAAATAGAACTGTATTAGAGAATGCTATGAATAATGGAATGAAAATTCGTTTTTTGTGTTCTCAGATCTATACCAATTTTTTATCAGATTTAGAGAAACTTGAGGATAAAGAAGGGTTGCGAAAGTCTGACACAAATATTAGTATCGAAATTGAAGATGTGACTAAAAAATATAGTAAATATATAGAAAGTGGACAAATGGAAATTCGCTATTATTCAACACAATATCGTTTGCCGTTTATGTTGGTTTATAAAAAAAAGAAAAATATGAAGATGACAAAGGCTTTTTTAAGAGTTACTCTGCCTCCATATAATTGGGAGACCAATTTTGTGTTGATAGGTGAACGTAAAACTACTAAAAAAGATGACTTTTTTAAAACTAATAATGATGAAATAGATTTCATTTCTATGATGGAAAAACATTTCGATTGTGTTTGGGAAGTTGCGGATAGGGAAATAGATAGAAAACAAGAAATAAAAAATACAAATTTCGAAGTGAAATCTTAAAAATCTAAACTTTGAGACTTTGCTTATTTAAATATAATAACAATTACTTTGAATATAATCATGATAAAGAAGATTGGACCGTTTGGTGCAGTCTTTTTCTCTTTCCGAAATGCCTGTGAAATATGGTATAATAGAAGAATGGCAAACAAGAATACAAGTAAAACAAGACGGAGACCGTCTAAAGCAGAACTCGAAAGAAAAGAAGCGATTCAACGGATGTTGATTTCGTTGGGAATCGCCCTTTTATTGATTTTCGCAGCCTTCAAATTAGGGGCTGCAGGTATCACCCTTTACAATTTAATACGCTTGTTGGTGGGTAGCCTAGCCTATTTGGCAATATTTGGTATCCTGCTCTATCTCTTCTTCTTCAAGTGGATACGAAAACAGGAAGGGCTCTTATCTGGCTTTTTCACCATATTTGCAGGTTTGCTCCTGATTTTTGAGGCCTACTTGGTTTGGAAATATGGTTTGGACAAGTCCGTTCTAAAAGGGACCATGGCTCAGGTTGTGACGGATTTGACTGGTTTTCGAACGACCAGTTTTGCTGGAGGGGGCCTGATTGGGGTCGCTCTTTATATTCCAACCGCCTTTCTCTTTTCAAATATCGGCACTTACTTTATTGGTTCTATCTTGATTTTAGTGGGTGCTCTCCTAGTCAGTCCTTGGTCTGTTTATGATATTGCTGAATTTTTCAGTAGAGGATTTGTCAAATGGCGGGAAGGTCATGAGCGTCGAAAAGAGGAACGCTTTGTCAAACAAGAAGAAAAAGCTCGTCAAAAGGCTGAGGAAGAGGCTAGATTAGAACAAGAAGCTACTGAAAAAGCCTTACTCGATTTGCCTCCTGTTGATATGGAAACGGGTGAAATTCTGACAGCAGATGTTGTACTTGACGCTCCACCTTTTCCAGAAGAAGATTGGGTGGAACCAGAAATCATCCTGCCTCAACCAGAGCTTGAATTCCCTGAACAGGAAGATGGCTCTGATGATGAAGATGTACAGGTTGATTTTTCAGCCAAGGAAGCCCTTGAATATAAACTTCCAAGTTTACAACTCTTTGCCCCAGATAAACCAAAAGACCAGTCTAAAGAGAAGAAAATCGTTCGAGAAAATATCAAAATCTTAGAAGAAACCTTTGCTAGCTTTGGTATCAAGGTAACAGTTGAACGGGCTGAAATTGGGCCATCAGTGACCAAGTATGAAGTCAAGCCAGCAGTAGGTGTAAGGGTTAACCGCATTTCCAATCTAGCAGATGACCTCGCTCTAGCCTTGGCGGCCAAGGATGTTCGGATTGAGGCTCCAATACCTGGTAAATCCTTAGTCGGGATTGAGGTTCCTAACTCTGAGATTGCGACGGTATCCTTCCGCGAACTATGGGAACAATCTCAAACGAAAGCAGAAAATCTCTTAGAAATTCCTCTAGGAAAGGCAGTTAATGGCACCGCAAGAGCTTTTGACCTTTCTAAAATGCCCCACTTGCTAGTTGCAGGTTCAACGGGTTCAGGGAAGTCAGTAGCTGTTAACGGCATTATCGCCAGCATTCTCATGAAGGCGAGACCTGACCAAGTTAAATTTATGATGGTCGATCCCAAGATGGTTGAGTTATCTGTTTACAATGATATTCCCCACCTCTTGATTCCAGTTGTGACCAATCCACGCAAGGCCAGCAAGGCTTTGCAAAAGGTTGTGGATGAAATGGAAAATCGTTATGAACTCTTTGCCAAGGTAGGAGTCCGTAATATTGCAGGCTTTAATGCCAAGGTAGAAGAGTTCAATGCCCAGTCTGAGTACAAGCAGGTTCCCCTACCGCTTATTGTCGTGATTGTGGATGAGTTGGCTGACCTCATGATGGTTGCCAGCAAGGAAGTGGAAGACGCTATCATTCGTCTTGGACAGAAGGCACGTGCTGCCGGTATCCACATGATTCTTGCAACCCAGCGTCCATCCGTTGATGTCATATCTGGTTTGATCAAGGCCAATGTCCCATCTCGTGTCGCATTTGCGGTTTCATCAGGGACAGACTCCCGTACTATCTTGGATGAGAATGGAGCAGAAAAACTGCTTGGTCGAGGAGACATGCTCTTTAAACCGATTGATGAAAATCATCCAGTTCGTCTTCAAGGCTCCTTTATCTCGGATGACGATGTCGAACGTATCGTAAACTTTATCAAGGCTCAGGCAGATGCGGACTACGATGAGAGTTTTGATCCAGGTGAAGTTTCTGAAAATGAAGGTGAATTTTCAGATGGTGAATCTGGTGGAGATCCGCTTTTTGAAGAAGCCAAAGCTTTAGTCATCGAGACGCAGAAAGCCAGCGCATCTATGATTCAGCGTCGTTTATCAGTTGGATTTAACCGTGCGACCCGCCTCATGGAAGAACTTGAGATGGCAGGTGTCATCGGTCCAGCTGAAGGTACCAAACCAAGAAAAGTATTGCAGCAATAAAAAATAGCTTCTTTCCAAATTTGGAAGGAAGCTATTTAGTGATTATTGATTAGTTTTATTTTCCGAAGTTGGTGTATTATTGGACTGTTTTTCATTTTCAGTGCTAGGTTTACTTGGAGTAGAAGTAGAAGAATCCTGAGTTGATGCTTTCTGCTCTTCTTTTTTCTCTTCCTTGACGCTAGATTTTGGTGTTTCTTCTTGTTGTGTTTTTTCTTGACTAGTATTATTTTCCTTATTGGGACTAGTGTTTTCCTGAGGGGATTCCTTTTGAATTTCTTTGACAATGGTTGTCGTCTGGCTTGTCGTAGGTTCTTTTTTAGTATCTTTATTATTATCTAGAGCGTTCATGATAGTGATACTTGCGGTAATCAAGCCAAGGATACTAGCGATAGTAGCAACGGTTTTTTGAAAGACCGTAAAGCCTTTTTTGATGTGTTCTGTTTTTGGTTTTGAGGTTCTACGATAATTAGACATGCATTCTCTCCTTTGATTAAAATTTATTATACCGCATTTCTTTAAAAAAATCTTAAAAAAAGAGGAATTGTCCTTTCTTGTCGCAAGCTCCGTTTCATGATACAATAGAGGGAGTGATTTTAGAAAGCGTGAGAAACATGATTTACTTTGATAATTCGGCGACGACCAAGCCCTATCCTGAAGCCCTTGAAACCTATATGCAGGTGGCTTCAAAAATTTTAGGAAATCCATCTAGTCTCCATCGTTTGGGAGACCAGGCAACACGAATTTTAGATGCTTCCCGTCAACAGATTGCAGATTTAATCGGTAAGAAAAGTGATGAAATCTTCTTTACATCTGGTGGAACAGAAGGTGATAACTGGGTTATCAAGGGTGTGGCCTTTGAAAAAGTTCGGTTTGGCAAGCACATCATTGTATCAGCCGTTGAACATCCAGCAGTTAAGGAATCAGCCCTCTGGCTGAAAAGTCAAGGATTTGAAGTGGATTTGGCTCCAGTAGATGAGAAAGGATTTGTCGATGTTGAGGCGCTAGCAGATTTGATACGACCAGAGACGACCCTCGTTTCCATCATGGCAGTTAACAATGAAATCGGCTCTGTTCAGCCCATTGAGGCTATTTCAGAACTGTTGGCAGATAAGCCGACTATTTCCTTCCACGTTGATGCGGTTCAAGCACTTGCTAAGATTCCAACTGAAAAATATCTGACTGATAGAGTGGATTTTGCGACTTTCTCTGGTCACAAGTTCCACGGAGTTCGTGGTGTTGGTTTTGTCTATATCAAGTCTGGCAAGAAGATTACGCCACTGTTGACTGGTGGTGGTCAGGAACGTGATTATCGTTCGACAACTGAAAATGTGGCAGGGATTGCAGCGACAGCCAAGGCTCTGCGTTTGTCTATGGAAAAGCTAGATTTCTTTACTAGTAAGACAGGGCAGATGAAGGCAGTGATTCGCCAAGCTATTTTAGATTATCCAGATATATTTATCTTTTCAGATGAGGAAGACTTTGCCCCTCATATTCTGACTTTTGGAATCAAGGGTGTTCGTGGTGAAGTCATCGTTCACGCCTTTGAAGACTATGATATTTTCATCTCAACGACTTCGGCTTGTTCGTCCAAGGCTGGAAAACCTGCAGGTACCTTGATTGCAATGGGAGTGGACAAGGATAAGGCCCAGTCAGCTGTGCGTCTTAGTTTAGACCTTGAAAATGATATGAGTCAGGTCGAGCAGTTTTTGACCAAGTTAAAATTAATTTACAATCAAACTAGAAAAGTAAGATAGGAGCATTCATGCAGTATTCAGAAATTATGATTCGCTACGGTGAGCTGTCAACCAAGGGTAAAAACCGTATGCGTTTCATCAATAAACTTCGCAATAATATTTCAGACGTTTTGTCTATCTATCCCCAAGTTAAGGTAACGGCAGATCGCGACCGTGCTCACGCTTTCCTCAATGGAGCTGATTACACAGCAGTTGCAGAATCGCTTAAGCAAGTCTTTGGGATTCAAAATTTTTCTCCAGTATATAAGGTTGAAAAATCTGTAGAAGTTCTGAAGTCTTCTGTGCAAGAGATTATGCAGGACATCTACAAGGAAGGCATGACCTTTAAAATCTCTAGCAAACGTAGCGACCATAACTTTGAGTTGGATAGTCGTGAACTCAACCAAACCCTTGGAGGAGCTGTATTCGAAGCCATTCCAAATGTGCAAGCTCAAATGAAAAGTCCTGACATCAATCTTCAGGTGGAGATTCGTGAAGAAGCAGCCTATCTTTCTTTTGAAACTATTCGTGGGGCTGGTGGTTTGCCAGTTGGAACTTCAGGTAAAGGGATGCTCATGTTGTCAGGAGGAATTGATTCCCCTGTAGCAGGTTATCTTGCTTTGAAACGTGGAGTGGATATTGAGGCTGTTCATTTTGCCAGTCCACCTTACACGAGTCCTGGTGCCCTTAAAAAAGCCCAAGATTTGACTCGTAAATTGACCAAGTTTGGAGGCAATATCCAGTTTATCGAAGTACCTTTCACAGAGATTCAAGAGGAAATCAAAGCCAAAGCGCCAGAAGCCTACCTTATGACCTTGACCCGTCGTTTTATGATGCGGATTACCGATCGTATTCGTGAGGTACGAAATGGTTTGGTCATTATCAATGGGGAAAGTCTAGGTCAAGTAGCCAGCCAAACCCTTGAAAGTATGCAGGCTATCAATGCTGTTACCAACACTCCCATCATCCGTCCAGTTGTGACCATGGATAAGTTGGAAATCATCGATATTGCACAAGAAATTGATACCTTTGACATTTCTATCCAGCCGTTTGAAGACTGTTGTACGATTTTTGCACCAGATCGTCCAAAAACAAATCCTAAGATTAAGAATGCGGAGCAGTATGAAGCACGTATGGATGTTGAAGGTTTAGTTGAGCGAGCTGTGGCTGGAATCATGATTACTGAGATCACACCGCAGGCTGAAAAAGATGAAGTTGATGACTTGATTGATAATCTGCTCTAATTTAGAAAATCCAAAAGAATTTAGAAAATTAAATGAAAAAGTTAGTTTTTAATCCAAAAATGGAAGAAAAACTGACTTTTTTTCTTAAACTGTGATATAATAAGAATAAATTTTGAATATAGAGAGTTTTCTGACAATGAATCAATCCTACTTTTATCTAAAAATGAAAGAACACAAACTCAAGGTTCCTTATACAGGTAAGGAGCGCCGTGTGCGTGTTCTTCTGCCTAAAGATTATGAGAAAGACACGAATCGTTCCTATCCTGTTGTATACTTTCATGACGGGCAAAATGTTTTTTATAGCAAGGAGTCTTTCATTGGTCACTCATGGAAGATTATCCCAGCTATCAAACGAAATCCCGATATCAGTCGCATGATTGTAGTTGCTATTGACAATGATGGCATGGGGCGGATGAATGAGTATGCGGCATGGAAGTTCCAAGAATCTCCCATCCCAGGCCAGCAGTTTGGCGGTAAGGGTGTGGAGTATGCCGAGTTTGTCATGGAGGTGGTCAAGCCTTTTATCGATGAAACTTATCGTACAAAAGCAGACCGCCAGCATACAGCTATGATTGGTTCCTCACTAGGAGGCAATATTACCCAGTTTATCGGTTTAGAATACCAAGACCAAATTGGTTGCTTGGGCGTCTTTTCATCTGCCAACTGGCTCCACCAAGAAGCCTTTAACCGCTATATCGAGCGTCAGCAACTATCGCCTGACCAGCGCATCTTCATCTATGTGGGAACGGAAGAAGCGGATGATACAGACAAGACCTTGATGGCTGGTAATATCAAACAAGCCTATATTGACTCATCGCTTCGCTATTACCATGATTTAATAGCAGGGGGGGTACATCTGGATAATCTTGTGCTGAAAGTTCAGTCTGGTGCCATCCATAGTGAAATCCCTTGGTCAGAAAATCTACCAGATTGTTTGAGATTTTTTGCAGAAAAATGGTAAGTTAAGAAAGGAAAAAACGAAATGCATATTGAACATCTTAGCCACTGGAGTGGCCATCTCAACCGTGAAATGTACCTCAATCGTTATGGACATGCTGGGATTCCAGTTGTGGTCTTTGCTTCATCAGGTGGTAGTCACAACGAATACTATGATTTTGGCATGATTGATGCCTGTGCCTCTTTTATCGAGGAAGGCCGTGTCCAGTTCTTTACCCTCTCCAGTGTAGACAGTGAGAGCTGGTTGGCCACTTGGAAAAACGGTCACGACCAAGCAGAGATGCACCGTACCTACGAACGCTATGTGATTGAGGAGGCCATTCCTTTTATTAAGCACAAGACAGGCTGGTTTGATGGTATGATGACAACAGGTTGCTCCATGGGAGCCTACCATGCTGTCAATTTCTTCCTCCAGCATCCAGATGTCTTTACCAAAGTGATAGCTCTTAGTGGTGTTTACGACGCACGTTTCTTTGTCGGCGATTACTATAATGACGATGCTATTTACCAAAACTCGCCAGTAGATTATATCTGGAACCAGAACGACGGCTGGTTTATTGATCGTTATCGTCAGGCAGAGATTGTGCTGTGTACGGGTCTTGGTGCCTGGGAACAAGACGGTCTACCATCTTTCTACAAGCTCAAAGAAGCCTTTGACCAGAAACAAATTCCAGCCTGGTTTGCTGAATGGGGACATGATGTCGCCCACGACTGGGAATGGTGGCGTAAACAAATGCCTTATTTCCTCGGTCATCTCTATTTATAAAAGGAGTTACCTATGAATTACCTTGTTATTTCTCCCTACTATCCACAAAACTTTCAACAGTTTACCATTGAACTAGCTAATAAAGGCATCACTGTCTTGGGAATTGGTCAAGAGCCTTACGAGCAATTGGATGAGCCTTTACGTAATAGCCTAACCGAGTATTTCCGTGTAGATAACCTTGAGAACATAGACGAAGTCAAACGTGCAGTTGCTTTTCTTTTCTATAAACATGGTCCAATTGACCGTATCGAGTCTCATAATGAATACTGGCTTGAGCTGGACGCAGCACTCAGAGAGCAATTCAATGTTTTTGGTGCCAAACCAGAGGATCTCAAAAAGACGAAATATAAGTCTGAAATGAAGAAACTTTTCAAAAAAGCAGGTGTTCCTGTGGTACCTGGAGCTGTTATCAAGACTGAAGCAGATGTAGATCAAGCAGTGAAAGAAATTGGTCTTCCAATGATTGCCAAACCTGATAATGGAGTGGGAGCAGCCGCAACCTTTAAGCTTGAGACAGAAGACGATATTAATCACTTCAAGCAAGAATGGGACCATTCGACCGTTTATTTCTTTGAAAAATTTGTCACTTCCAGCGAAATCTGTACCTTTGACGGGCTCGTGGATAAGGATGGAAAGATTGTCTTTTCAACGACCTTCGACTACGCCTATACACCGCTGGATCTCATGATTTACAAGATGGACAATTCTTATTACGTTCTCAAGGATATGGATCCTAAATTACGTAAATATGGTGAGGCAATTGTCAAAGAATTTGGTATGAGAGAACGGTTCTTCCATATTGAGTTCTTCCGTGACGGGGACGACTACATTGCCATTGAGTACAATAACCGTCCTGCAGGTGGTTTTACAATTGATGTTTATAATTTTGCTCATTCCTTGGACCTCTATCGTGGCTATGCAGCTATTGTAGCAGGAGAAGAGTTCCCAGCGTCAGAATTTGAACCTCAGTATTGTTTGGCTACTTCTCGCCGTGCAAATGCTCACTATGTTTATTCAGAAGAGGATTTGCTTGACAAATATAGCCAGCAGTTCAAGGTTAAAAAAATCATGCCAGCGGCCTTTGCGGAACTTCAAGGAGATTACCTGTATATGTTGACAACTCCTAGTCGACAAGAAATGGATCAGATGATTAAGGATTTTGGTCAGCGTCAGGCTTAAGAGACTATCGGATTAAGGAAATTCACTCCCTTAATCCTTTTGTTTTGTCTGATAAAAAGTAAGAGCATCCTAATAAGGTAGCTATCATAAAACTTGTTCGATAACTATTTGAAGCAGGATTAGGTGGTCAGAAATTGAATTTTAATACTTCAATTGAGTCATAGTATTGTGCTTTCGTATCCTTAAATCAGCTAAAAGGATCCATGACGACACCTATACGATATAGTTTTCAAGATACCAAACAAGTCTATTAAAATATTCAGGTGACGCATAGATATAGTTAATTGAAGCTTTGTTTGAAATCTGATAAAATAATGATGTTACTAAGTTTTAAAAACTAAAGAAAAGGGAAGATATGATTACAGGCGAATTAAAAAATAAAATCGATCAGTTGTGGGAAATTCTTTGGACAGAAGGAAATGCAAATCCTTTAACAAATATTGAACAGTTGACTTATCTCTTATTTATGAAAGATTTGGATAGTGTCGAGCTTGGACGTGAAAGTGATGCTGAATTTTTAGGGATTCCTTATGAGGGAGTTTTTCCAAAAGATAAACCTGAATACCGTTGGTCAACTTTTAAAAATATAGGAGATGCTCAGGAAGTTTATCGTTTAATGACTCAGGAGATTTTTCCGTTTATTAAAAATCTCAAGGGGGATACAGATGATACAGCCTTTTCACGATATATGCGAGAAGCTATTTTTCAAATAAATAAACCTGCTACGCTTCAAAAGGCAATTTCTATCTTAGATGTTTTTCCAACTAGGGGATTAGATGTAGATTTTGATAATGACAAACAAAGTATTACTGATATCGGAGATATCTATGAATATCTGTTATCAAAATTGTCGACCGCAGGTAAAAATGGACAGTTCCGTACACCTCGTCACATCATCGATATGATGGTTGAGTTGATGCAACCAACCATCAAAGATATCATCTCAGATCCCGCTATGGGTTCTGCTGGCTTCTTAGTATCTGCTAGCCGTTACTTAAAGCGTAAGAAAGATGAATGGGAAACCAATACAGATAATATCAACCATTTTCATAATCAGATGTTTCATGGAAATGATACGGATACGACTATGTTAAGACTTGGGGCGATGAACATGATGCTACATGGAGTAGAAAATCCACAAATCAGTTACCTTGACTCGCTGTCTCAAGATAATGAAGAAGCCGATAAATATACTTTGGTTTTAGCAAATCCTCCTTTTAAAGGCTCACTTGACTACAATTCAACCTCTAATGACCTTCTTGCAACCGTAAAAACCAAAAAAACAGAATTACTCTTTCTTTCTCTTTTCTTGCGAACTTTAAAACCAGGTGGACGAGCAGCAGTTATCGTACCTGATGGTGTCCTTTTTGGTTCGTCGAAAGCTCATAAAGGAATTCGTCAGGAAATTGTAGAGAACCATAAGCTTGATGCTGTAATCTCAATGCCTAGTGGTGTTTTCAAGCCTTATGCTGGAGTTTCAACTGCCATTCTCATCTTTACAAAAACTGGCAATGGTGGTACTGACAAGGTCTGGTTTTACGATATGAAAGCGGATGGTTTAAGTTTGGATGATAAGCGACAACCGATTAGCGACAATGATATTCCAGATATTATCGAACGCTTTCATCATCTTGAAAAAGAAACAGAACGTCAGAGAACGGATCAATCTTTCTTTGTTCCAGTTGATGAGATAAAGGAAAATGATTATGATTTGTCTATCAATAAATATAAAGAGATTGAGTATGAAAAAGTTGAGTATGAACCAACAGAAGTCATCTTAAAGAAAATCAATGATTTAGAAAAAGAAATTCAAGCTGGCTTGGCTGAATTAGAAAAATTACTCAAGTAGGGAGGTGGCTGTATGAAAAAAGTGAAGTTGGGGGAAGTCTTATCTCTAAAAAAAGGCAAGAAAGCCACTGTACTTGCTGAACAAACAACTCTAAGCCAACGTTATATTCAAATAGATGATTTAAGAAATAATAATAATTTAAAATTCACTGAAAGTTTAAATATGACTGAAGCACTTCCAGATGATATTCTGATAGCATGGGATGGTGCTAATGCAGGAACAGTTGGCTATGGGTTATCGGGAGCTGTTGGTAGTACAATTACGGTCTTAAAAAAGAATGAGCGATACAAAGAAAAAATTATATCAGATTACTTGGGAGTCTTTTTGGAAAGTAAATCGCAGTATTTACGAGATCATTCAACAGGTGCAACAATTCCTCATTTAAACAAGAATATATTACTTGATTTACAATTAGAATTGCTAGGTATTGAAGAACAAGAGAACATTATCTGTATTCTTAATACGATTAAAAGGCTTATTACTAAAAGAAAATTGCAGTTAGATGAACTAAACTTGCTCGTCAAATCCCGATTTAACGAGATGTTTGGGGATCCTTTAAATAATAACAAGAAATTTGCAGTAAAAACGGGACAACAGTGTTTTAAATTTTCAAGTGGAAAATTTCTTGATAAACATGATAGAGTTTTTGAAGGTTATCCTGCCTATGGTGGAAATGGCATTGCTTGGAAAAGTCGAAAATATTTAATTGATCATCCTACTATCATCATTGGTCGTGTAGGTGCATATTGTGGCAATGTAAGAACTACCCACGGTAAGGTATGGATAAGTGATAATGCTATATATATAAAAGAATTTAAGAATTCCGATTTTAATCTTGTATTTTTATTAGAATTAATGAAAGTAATTGATTTTAGTAAATTTGCTGATTTCTCAGGTCAACCAAAGATAACTCAAAAACCATTAGAAAATCAGAAATATATTCTCCCCCCTCTTTCCCTCCAAAATGAGTTCGCAGACTTTGTAGCCCAGGTCGACAAATCACAATTGGCAATCCAAAAATCTCTGGAAGAGCTTGAAACTTTGAAGAAATCTCTGATGCAGGAGTATTTTGGCTGATATTCTGCCATTGTAATTACGGTAATGATTTGTTATAATACAACAAAGGAGGAAATCAGATGGTAGTAAAAACAAGAAAACAAGGAAATTCAATCACCATTACGATTCCAAGTGAATTTAATATTCCAAGTGGTGTAAAATACGAAGCTAAATTGTTACCAAGTGGTGAGATTATCTTTACTCCTGAAGAATTGGATCAGCAGGTTTCTTATGTATCTGATGATGCCTTTGACTTAAATTTAGATAAAATATTTGACGAATACGACGATGTTTTCAAAGCTTTGGTGGAAAAATGACAATCTATCTAACAGAAAAGCAAATTGAAAAAATAAATGCTTTAGCAATTCAACGGTATTCTCCAAATGAGAAAATTCAAACAGTTAGTCCTTCTGCCTTAAATATGATTGTGAACTTACCAGAACAATTTGTCTTTGGGAAGCCTCTTTATCCAACAATTTTTGATAAAGCAACGATACTATTTGTCCAATTGATAAAGAAGCATGTTTTTGCTAATGCTAATAAAAGAACTGCTTTCTTCGTTTTGGTCAAATTTTTACAATTAAACGGCTATCGTTTTTCTGTAACGGTAGAAGAAGCAGTAAAAATGTGTGTAACCATCGCAGTAGAAGCTTTAACTGATGAAAAAATGACAAGCTACTCCAAATGGGTTTCTGAACATTCTGTTAGAGAAAAGGTCAAAAAGTAACCTACTATGCTGGATTTGAATGAGCACAAGAAAATAAATGAACAGACAATATTAGAATTCTGTAATGCAGAAACTGATATTGTCTCTTTTTATTGATGAATAAGAAAGTGAGAAATGATGGAATCAAAAGTTACAATTATCATGCAAGAAATGTTACCTCTTTTAAATAATGAACAATTACTAGCATTGAGAGAGAGTTTAGAACATCATCTAGTAGACGGAAAAAAGCAGCAGAAGTATTCGAATAATAACCTGTTGCAACTATTTATTACCGCCAAGCAGGTAGAGGGCTGTAGCTCAAAAACAATTCGTTATTACCAGAGGACGATTGAAAACTTGTTTAATGGTATTAAGGAGTCTGTGACACAACTCACAACAGATGATTTAAGGAGTTATTTAGCAAATTACCAGTCTGAAAAGGATTGTAGTAAGGCAAATTTAGACAATATTAGGCGTATATTGTCTTCTTTTTTTGCTTGGCTTGAGCAAGAGGAATATATCATTAAAAATCCCATTCGACGGATAAAGAAAATTAAGACTGAGCAAAATGTGAAGGAAACTTATACAGATGAACATTTGGAAGTTATGCGCGATAACTGTGAAAACTTGAGAGATTTGGCAATAATAGACCTACTAGCATCGACAGGTATGCGTGTAGGGGAGCTTGTACAGTTGAATCGTTCAGATATTGATTTTGAAAACAGAGAGTGTGTTGTCTTTGGTAAAGGAAAGAAGGAGAGACCAGTATATTTTGATGCTCGTACGAAAATTCATTTAAGAAACTATCTTAACGACAGAAAAGATAGTCACCCTGCTCTTTTTGTAACGTTAGTTGGAAAAGTCCAGAGGCTTGGAATTGCTGGTGTAGAGATTCGCTTAAGAAAGTTAGGAGACAAACTCGGTATACAAAAGGTTCACCCACATAAGTTCAGAAGAACTTTAGCGACTAAGGCAATTGATAAAGGTATGCCTATCGAGCAAGTCCAAAAACTGCTAGGTCATAGCAAGATTGACACAACCTTGGCCTATGCCATGGTCAATCAAAATAATGTCAAGCATTCACACCAAAAATTCATCTCTTAAAAGCAAATCCCGATATTCCGAGGAGATGGTTGCATGAAGAAAGTGAAATTAGGGGAAGTGGCTACTTTTATCAATGGCTATGCTTTTAAACCTCAAGATTGGTCATCTGAAGGGAAAGAGATTATCAGAATACAGAATCTGACTAAAACTTCAACAGAGATAAATTATTATTCGGGTACGATTGATCAAAAATATATTGTTGAAGATGGTGATATTCTTATTTCGTGGTCGGGTACATTAGGGGTTTTTCAGTGGTGTGGAAAATCCGCAGTGTTAAATCAGCACATTTTTAAAGTGGTTTTTGATAAGATAGAGATAGATAAATCATATTTCAAATATGTTGTTGAAAAAGGTTTACAAGATGCTGTAAAACATACTCATGGTTCCACAATGAAACATTTAACTAAAAAATATTTTGATAATATTATGGTTCCATATACAAATTTGGGAGAGCAACAAAGAATTGCAAGTGAGCTGGATTTGTTAAGCAAGCTGATTTTAAGGAGACAAGAACAACTTGAAGAGCTTAATCTACTTGTAAAATCCCGATATTCCGAGGAGGTGGTTGCATGACAATCATTTTTTTACAGAATATATTTGAAAAATCTATAAATGGTGAATGGGGTAATGAAGATAGAGGCAAAGGAGAGGCGACAGCAGTAATTAGGACCTCAAATTTTCTAAATTCTGGAAGACTAAATCTAGATAATATTGTATGTCGTGAAATTGATAAAGATAAAAACAGCGACAAAATTCTACGAACTGGTGATATTATAATTGAAAAATCAGGAGGTAGTCCAAATCAACCGGTTGGACGTGTTGTATATTTCGATGTTACAGATCAAGATTATTTCACAAATAACTTTACTAGTATTTTAAGAGTTAAACCAGGATATAATTCTAAATATATATTTTATTTAATGAAGTATCTTTATGACACAAAGAAGGTGTTAAAATTTCAAAATCAAACAACTGGAATTATTAATTTAAAGTTAGCTGACTATTTAAATAAAACCAAAGTTAATATTGAAATTATAGAAAATCAAAATACAATAGTAGATATATTGGATAGGTTAGAGTATCAAATAATAAATAGAAATAAGCAGCTTAGTGAACTCTCAAATCTTGTAAAATCCCGATTTAATGAGATGTTTGGGGATCCAGTTTTGAATGAAATGGGTTGGGATAAACATGCTTTGAAGGAATTTGGAATATGGAAAAGCGGTGGAACTCCTAAAAGAAATGAAGAAGAATTTTTTAGAGGAAATATTCCTTGGATTACATCAGGAGAACTAGAACATAAATACATTGAAGATTCTTTTGAAAAAATTACAGAAAAGGCAATTGAATGTAGTTCTGCAAAAATAATTGAAAAAGGTAGTTTATTACTGGGTATGTATGATACTGCGGGGTTAAAATCATCGATCAATACTAAAGTAATATCTTGCAATCAAGCTATTGCTTTTGCAAAATTAGATGATAAAATCACGAATACTATATATGTTTATTATGTAATTCAAAATTTAAGATCAACGCTATTGAATCAACAAAGAGGCGTACGTCAAAAAAATTTTAACTTATCGATGATCAAAAATATTTCCATCCCCCTCCCCCCTCTAGCCCTCCAAAATGAGTTCGCAGACTTTGTAGCCCAGGTCGACAAATCACAATTTGCTTGTGAGATAGCTATAAAAGTGTGGAGAAATAGCTTGAAATTTAGTATAATATAGCTAAACTATTTGTTTAAAGTGAGAAAAAAATGGGAAATTTTAGCTTTCTTTTAAAAAATGACGAATATGAATCTTTTTCAAAACCTTGCATTGAAGCTGAGAATATGATTGCTACATCAACTGTGGCTACCGCCTTTATGGCGCGTCGTGCTTTAGAGCAGGCTGTCCATTGGATATATAGTCACGATTCATATTTAGAAGCTCCCTATCGTGCTACTCTATCTTCTTTAGTATGGGATGATGATTTTAGGGATATCGTAGATTCTGAACTCCACAAGCAGATAGTTCTGTTGATTCGGTGGGGAAACCATGCTGCTCATGGTGGTGAAATTAAGGAACGAGAAGCGATTTTAGCTTTACATCATTTGTATCAGTTTGTTAATTTTATCGATTATTGTTACAGCAATGAGTTTGTGGAGCGTTATTTTGATGAGAAGTGCTTACCACTTTCAGCAAACATCAAATACCGAGAAACTCCACAATCTATGATAAAGTTACAAGACAGTTTACCAGAACTGCCTGATTTTCATGAACAGATGGCTGCTCAGTCCGTAGAAGTTCAAGAGACTTATACTGAAAAACGTGAGACTGCAGCGCAACGGCAAGATGTGCCTTTCCATATTGATCAATTATCTGAGGCAGAGACAAGAAAGCTCTTTATTGATATTGATCTCCGTCTAGCAGGATGGAGATTTGAAGAAAACTGTCGTGTTGAGATAGCCGTTGATGGTCTCAAGCACGGTTCAGGAATTGGTTACTGTGACTATGTACTTTATGGTAAAAATGGGAAAATTTTAGCGATTGTAGAGGCTAAAAAAGCCTCTGTCAATCCAGAAGTAGGGGAAGTACAGGTCAAAGAATATGCTGAAGCTCTGGAGAAACATATCGGCTATCAGCCAATTTGCTTTATTACAAACGGCTTGAAGCACTATATACTTGATGGTCCGAACCGACGCCAGATTGCAGGCTTTTACTCTCAAGAAGAATTGCAATTAGTGATGGATAGACGTCATCTTCAAAAACCACTTGAGGATATTTCTAGTAAAATTAGGGACGATATTTCCGGGCGTCACTACCAAAAACATGCGATTGCAAGCGTTTGTGAAGCTTTCTCTAATCATCGTAGACAGGCACTTTTGGTTATGGCAACTGGGGCGGGGAAAACTCGTACAGCAGTTTCTCTAGTTGATATCTTATCACGTCATAACTGGGTAAAAAACGTTCTCTTCTTAGCCGATAGAACTTCCTTGGTTAAGCAAGCCTATGATTCGTTTAGAAAATTACTCCCAGATCTTTCCGTTTGTAACTTCTTAGAAGATAAAGAAGGAGCTCAATCAAGTCGCATGGTCTTTTCAACTTATCCGACTATGATTGGAGCGATTAGTGGTCAAGAAGAAGTAAATCAACGCCCTTTCACTGTTGGGCATTTTGACCTTATCATAATTGACGAATCTCACCGTTCTATTTATCAGAAATACAAGTCCATTTTTGATTATTTTGATGCAAGGATTGTAGGCTTAACAGCTACTCCGCGTCAAGATTTAGATAAAAACACCTATGGATTCTTTAATTTGGAGAATGGTGTTCCAACATATGCATATGATTTGGAAGAGGCTGTTAAAGACGGATATTTAGTAGCCTATCATTCTATCGAAACCAAACTGAAACTACCTACGGATGGTCTACATTATGATGATTTGTCCGAAGAAGAAAAGGAACATTTTGATAGCAAATTTGAAGACGATAGCTGTGAAAAAGATATTGATGGGAGTGTGTTTAATTCCTTTATTTTCAATAAAAGTACAGTAGAAATTGTTTTAAATGAACTCATGACAAGAGGAATTCAGACAGCCTCGGGTGATGAAATTGGTAAAACTATTATTTTTGCTAAAAATCATGATCATGCGGAATATATCAGAGGTATTTTTAACAACCGTTATCCTGAAAAAGGGAGCGACTATGCTCAGGTGATTGATTATAGTATTAAGCATTATCAGACCTTGATTGATGATTTTAAAATTAAGGAGAAGTATCCTCAAATTGCGATTTCTGTCGATATGTTAGATACAGGTATTGATGTACCAGAGGTTGTTAATTTAGTCTTCTTTAAGAAAGTACGCTCTAAAACTAAGTTTTGGCAGATGATTGGTCGAGGAACCCGTCTATGTAAAGATTTATTTGGACCTGAGCAGGATAAGGAAAACTTCTTGGTATTTGATTATGGGGACAATTTTGATTATTTTCGTGCAGATCCAAGAGATGGAGAGGGTCGTCACATTGTTTCGTTGACTCAGCGTTTATTTAATATCAAAGTGGACTTGATTCGAGAACTTCAGGGACTCCAATACCAAGAAGATCAGTTTGCGAGAGCATACCGTCAGCAGCTTGTCTCGGAACTTCAAAGTCGTATAGAGAGTTTAAATGAGTTGGACTTCAGGGTTCGTATGGTTTTAGATACAGTTTATAGCTATAGGAAATTGGAAAGTTGGCAGAATATAACTGCTGTTACAAGTGAAACCATTCAAAAAAATCTCTCTCCGCTTTTATTTGATGAAGATAAAGAAGATGAGATGGCGAGGAGATTTGATTTGTGCTTGCTTCATATTCAGTTGGGGCAACTGACAGCTAAATCTTCCACTGTTCATATTTCCCAAGTGATGAAGACGGCTAGAGCTCTTTCTGCTATTGGCAATATCCCGCAGGTTTTTGAGCAGGCTGAAATTATCAGGAAAGTACAGGAGCCTGAATTTTGGAAAGAAGTTAGCTTGTCTGATTTGGAAAAAATTCGTCTTGCTATTCGAGATTTATTACAGTTTTTGGATAAGACAGACCGTAAACCCTACTATGTTAACTTTGAAGATCGTATACTCTCCACTGTTCACGAGACCACAGCATTTTTGCAGGTCAACGATCTTCGGTCTTACAATGAAAAAGTTGAGCATTATTTGAAAACTCATCTGGATGAAGAGTCCATTTCTAAGCTATACCATAATAAAAAGTTGACATCTGATGATATGCTTGCACTTGAAAAATTGCTCTGGGAAAAATTAGGTAGTAAAGCAGACTACCAACATCATTATGAAAATAAGGCAATTCCGAGATTGGTGCGTGAGATTATTGGCTTAGATAGAAAGTCTGCTAATCGTATTTTTTCTAAATTTTTGTCGGATGAGAATCTTAATGCCAGGCAGATTTCATTTGTAAAATTGATTGTAGACTACATTGTAGAAAATGGTTTTTTAGAGATGAAAGTGTTAACGCAAGAGCCGTTTAAATCTCATGGATCTGTTCAACTACTCTTTCAATACCAACTACCAGTACTTCGTAATATTGTTCAAACCATTGAGCTCATCAATGATCGAGCTGGAGAAGTGGCTTAAATTCTAAAGTGATTGCCATGCTGAGACTCATTTAAAATTAAAAAGAGTAGAAATTTATCTTATATATGAGAAGTTTTATTAGGAAGAATGTCATCGTTTTCCTAGAATACAGTATCAGTTTTTAAGTGGCTGATAAATTTCAAAGTAGATACTTGTACCACGATGTTTGTTGATCGAGTTATTAACAAAAGAGCTACTTTGATTTTAAAGAAATAGAAAACAAAAAGCTGAGCAAGAATTCAATTGCAGGAGAAAATGAAGGAATACTCAATGAAAATCAA